>CAZAMW010000085.1:0-6356 GCA_964486265.1 uncultured Nitrosopumilales archaeon
ACCCGCCGGCGGGCACTGATCGCGTCGATAGAGCGCCTGGAGTCGAAGGTCGGATAGGGCGTCCGGTCGAATCTGGCAATACGATGATATATAGAGACGTCCCCGGAACCGCCGGTTAGGTATGAGGCAACCAAGTCCCGTGTTGATGTCGGAGCTTTTCGAGCTCGTCAAGCTCCGGGCTCACCTCAGCTTCGTCGAGGTCTCCACAGAGGAGATAGCTGCGAAGACGGGCCACAGCCAGCAGGCTGCCTCGCAACATCTTCAGAAACTCGAGAGGCTGGGCCTCGTAGAAAGGAGGAGGATGGGGCTCCGGTTCGCGGTCAAGCTCACGCCGAAGGGGGTCGACATTGTCAACGCGCAGTACGCCCAGCTGAAGGCAGCTGTCGAGGGGAAGAACGACGAGATGCTCTTCAAGGGGAAGCTGTTCCAGGGACTCGGCGAGGGTGCCTACTACATCGGGCTCGAAGGCTACCGCCGCCAGTTCTCGAAGGTGCTCGGGTTCGACGCCTTCCCAGGGACGCTCAACCTCAAGCTGGAGTCGCCCATCCAGATGGAGCAGAAGAGGGAGCTGCGCTCGAGAGAGGGTCTGAAGATCGCCGGTTTCGAGAACGGGAAGAGGACCTACGGAGGGGCAAGGTGCTACAGGGCCGCCGTGAACGACAAGTACCCGGCTGCCGTCCTCGTGATCGACCGAACTCACTACGACGACTCTGTCATGGAGATTATCTCTCCCGTGAACTTCAGGAAGGAGCTCGGGCTGAAGAACGGGGACGAAGTACTCGTGAACGTGACGACCTAGAGTGTACTGACTATCTTGGAAGTCTTCACGTCGGGAAGCGGGGACGTCAGCCTCACGACGCTCAGTTCGAGGCCTCTCCTCTTCGCTTCGGCCTCAATGTCCGCAGGGTTGTGCGTCTGGTCGTAGCCGAGCGCGACAACGTCCGGACGTACCTTCTCGAGGGTGTCGTAGATGCTCCCCTGCCCGCCGGGTAGGCCGACGTCGACACCCCTCACCGCCGAGACCAGCTTCACCCTCCACTCCTGCTTTGTGACCGGATCTCGCCCCTTGTTCCTCGCCACCGTCTTGTCGGTCGCGACGACCACGACCAGGGTGTTCCCGAGCCTCCTCGCCTGCTCGATCGTGTGCAGGTGGCCAGGATGTATTATCTCGAAGGCCCCCCCAATCATCACTATCTTCAACGTCGACCTGCCGCTCGGGCTCAGAGTATAGGAACGGCCGAGCTGCCTCAGCAGTCCCGCGGAGAGCGCGTCGTCCAGTCTCTGCGAGAGCGCGTCGCTCGAGATCCCCAGTTCAGCCGCGAGTCGCTCCGTGGTAGCCTGGCCTTCTCTTAGGCCAAGCGAGTACACCGCCCTCAGTAGGTCGAGGTCTTCCAACGCTACCACTCCAGCTTGAGCTTTCCCGTGAAGGTGAGGGCGTCGATGAGGCCCTCCGCGTAACCGATGCTCAGCATGGCCAACTCGTCCTGCCCGCCGGCCAGGAAGTTCTCTGCGTCCTTGGTGTATAGCTCGGCGTTCTCGAAGAGGTCTTCGTAGCCTTCCTTCAAGCTAGCCCTGCCGAACTTGAGGGCCTTCTTAGCCTTTTCAACGTACTTCGGAATCAGGACCTGTGCGGTCCTTCGCACCGTCGCGGCGTTGTCGTCCATCCTGCCCTGATCGATTCCGGCGAGCGCGGCAAGGGCCTCCTTCTCGCTGAAGTGCATGCTCCCCGGAATGATCACGACGTGGGGTGGCTGTCCAAAGTCCAGTCCGAGCAACTCGGATATGCTTCCGGCCCTGACACCCTCCTGGGCCGTACCGACCCTGCTCAGCACCACGGCGAAGGTCCGGTCGCTGACGACCTCCCTCTTGTAGTTCTTTTCGGCCTGCAGCAGGCCTTCCATCAGCGCGCGCGGCGTCACCCCCTCTCCACTCTCCACGTCGAACTCGAGGAGCAGGAGGCTGTGCGCACCGTAGAGCAGGTTCTGGTGTAGCCTCATGTAGACCTGCTCGTGATAGTTCGTGCTCTGCCGGGTGAACGTGACCGTCATCCCGAACTTGTAGTAGTGCAGCCCACTGGCGCTCGCCGCCGCAGTCGCTATCGTGGCACCGTGGATTATCTCGGTCTCTATCCCTCTCGCGACGGCCCTGACCAGGAGGTCGCTGTGCGTGGTCGCTATCATCGGGTCCCCCTGGACGGCGAGCACGACTCGCCTGTTCGCTGCTTCGTCCAGTATGCCCTTCCCGTCCTCCACGAAGAGCCGGTCGACGATGGTCATCGTCCTGTGAGCCGCGTGCTCGAGCTCCTGCAGGAGCCGTGGTGCGAACGGCGTGGTGTAGTACTCTAGGTACGCAGCATCGGCCTCGGTTATCGCCCTGACGCCCCCGATGCTCACACCCTGGTCACCCAGCCCCAAGCCGACGAAGGTCAGTTTGCCCATTTCCGGTCGGCCCATGAGTTCGCCGGGCCGTTAATAATCAAGCGCGCCCGGCGAGTTTCGTCCCGCAAATCGTATGCCCGTCCGCTGGGCCCGGAATAGCGGACGGAGACGCCTTGTCCGCACCGATAAGGCTTTAATCGGTTATGGAACCCCGGGCTCCCGACGGGCCCGTGGCTCAGCCAGGTTAGAGAACGCGAGTCTATAGCGGCTGGCTCTTAACCAGAGGTGCCAAAGCACCGGTGTGCATGTCGTGGGTTCAAATCCCACCGGGCCCGCCTCTTCCTTCCTGAGCTCGCTGCGACCCTTCCTATCAGAACTGATAAATCGGTCACCTCAGCCTCGTCCGCCATTGTACGACCTGCTGGTTAAGGGTGGAACGGTCCTGGACAGCGCCCAGGGAATCTCCGGAAGGATGGACGTTGCTATCGCCGGAGGGAGAGTGGAAGCTGTCGAGGACACAATATCCGACGGAAAGGCGAAGAAGACCGTCGACGCGAAGGGTCTCATCGTCAGTCCTGGCCTCATCGACATCCACACCCACGTCGCCTGGGAGCTAGTCCGGCTGTCCGTCGACCCCTACGTCCGGTGTCTTCTCAAGGGCACCACGACGGCGGTCGACGCCGGCACGACCGGGGAGCTGAACTACCGGGGGTTCGAGCACTACGTGATCGACGCCTCGAAGACCAGGATCCTCGCCTTCATCAATATAGAATCGCTCGGGATGGTAGAGTTCGCCGATATCAAGCCCGGAAACACAGACCAGGAGTGGCCGTCCCTCCTCACGAGGTCGAAGGAGAAGTACGCTGGGATGTTCATCAGCGAGGAGAACACCGAGAGGACGATCAGGGAGAATCCGGAGAAGATCGTGGGGATAAAGTGGGCGCACCACGGCATCATGGGAATGGAGAGGGCGCGCCAGGTCGGCGACTCGGCCGGCTGCAGGCTGATGGTCGAGAACCGGTTCATGCCGGCGGCGGGCGTGCGACTGCTCAAGAAGGGAGACATCATCACTCACATCTTCCACAACGCGTTCAACGTGAACTCGGGCTACGTGGACGGCATTTATCAGGATGGAGCGATTCCTGAGGAGTTCTTCCAGATGAAGAAGAAGGGAGTCGTCTTCGATGTGGGGCACGGGCAGGGCAGCTTCTCGTGGGAGGTCGGGGAGCTCGCATTCAAGGAAGGGATACACCCCGACACGATCAGCTCGGACTTGTGGTCTGGGAACGTCAACGGTCCCGTCTATGACCTGCCGACGGTGATGTCGAAGTTCCTCCATCTTGGCATGAGTCTCGAGGATGTCTTCGCGGCCGCGACCTCGGAGGCGGCCTCGGCAGTCGGCAGAAGGGGCAGGCTCGGGAGCCTGCAGCCCGGACGGCCGGCCGACCTCGCAGCCTTCAAGATCAGGGAGGGGAACTTCCCGATGGAAGACTGCTACGGGAAGGTACGCAAGATGAAGCGCCACATCGTGCCCGTCCACGTCGTCAAGGGAGGCGGTCTGGCTCTCTCGAACGGGAAACCCATCAGCTCCTAGGCTCCGCGGCCTCGCGCCGTCTTTCGAGGAGGAAGGCCGAGACGCACGCGCCATACCTGCCCTTCAGGACCGGGTCCAGGTACCTGTAGCTCCTGATTATCTTGCGGCACGACGGCTTCCCGCAGCTGCACTCCATGGCGAAACCGTCCCATCCTACGTTGGTCGAATAGTCGATGGTTACCTCGTCACCCTTCTCTATCGTGGTGAGCGCGACCACCCTGTTCCTCCCCATTATGACGCAGTTGGGCTCGCACGAGTGGTTGAGGTACCACCCGAACGAACCTCTCTCCGGCATGATGTACTTGTCATAGTCGACCTGGAAGGTGAACTGCCACGCGTCTTGCGGTATGTCCCAGATCCACTCCTCCTTTCCGCCGTACTGAAGGATGGGCTCTCCGGGAGAGAATCTCTCCAGCGCGAAGACGCCTTTACCCTTGGCCCCGGCGTCCCCGACCCTGAGCTTCTCCTGCAACACCAGCTGCTCTGGCGCGACAGAGATTAAGGTTTAAAGACCTGACTGGATAATCCAGCCGGGCATGCCAGGTTCCAAAACTCTCAAAACTTTGGTCGTTGTCCTCGTCGCCGGCCTCCTCGTCTCCTCCACCTTCGCCGGGTACTACCTTCTTCAGTATCAGCAAGCGCAGAGCGACGCCGACCACTACCTTACCGAGCTCGACCAGGTCCACTCATCGACGCTGCTGACGACGAGCATCCTGCTGGATTTCGGGAACGGGACGCGCGTCTGGTACAACGGTACGGTAGTCCAGCCGGGCTGGAACCTCTACCTGGCGACCGTCGATGTAACCAAGGGCAACATGAACGCGACTTGGTACCCCTCCTATGGTGAGCACCTGGTCACCGGCATAGAAGGCGTCCAGAATACGGCGAACGAGGCCTGGTTCATATGGACTTACAACTCGACGTCCGCCTGGCAGGTCTCCGATTCTGGGGCGGACCAGATTCAGACGTTCTCAGGCACGGTCTTCGCATGGTCGTACTGCGGGGTGTCTCCGAGCTACGCCCCTACGTGCGCCAGGCCATAGTCCGGACCGCAAAAGGAGAAATATCTCGACGCCGGAACGACGACTGATGGTCGTCGAGGCCCTCCGCGAGGTTCTGGATTCCGACTACAGGGGTCCTCGCGCCGTATTCACGCAGGTCCACGTTCTGAAGGCGCTCCTAGTGATAGGGCGCTCCGGCGGCGTGGGGAGGGGCAGGCTCGGCACGCTCACCGGACTCGGACAGGGAGAGGTCAGGACGCTCATAAAGCGGCTGAAGGACAACCAGCTCATCGTGATCGAGCCGGACGGATGCAAGCTCAGCAAGAAGGGCGAGAAGGAATATGCCAAGATTTCCTCCCAGCTCGTCTGGTCCGGACCAGTCGAGGCGAAGGGGCTCGAGCTCGGCCGCGAGTGCTGGGCCGTGGTGGTCCGAGGTGCGGCTGCGTCCGTTCGCTACGGCATAGAGCAGAGGGACGCCGCGATAAAGGCGGGGGCGAACGGGGCCTTCACTTCCGTCTTCAAGGACGGGGGGTTCATCATCCCCGGAGAGGGGACTGACTGCGAGAAGAGCGGCTCGACTGAGCCTTGGATCACCATAAGGAAGACGGGTCCTCGCGACGGCGATGTGGTCGTCGTGACTGGCTCGGCTCGGGAGCCCGACTCCGAGGACGGCGCGCTGGCGGCCGTGCTCACGCTGCTCTGAACGAGTTTAGGTTATAATATCGCGGATTTCGGGTCGTGAAGCGTGTACACGAGCACGGTCGTCGACGACGAGGCGCACTGCCTCGAGGTCATGAGGCGCATGGAGGGCGAGTACGAGAAGAAGAACGAGCAGTTTTTCGTCGATGTCCTCAAGAACGAGCCCAGTCTGGTCTTGCGAGTCCACGCTGTTACAATCTTGGCCGAGCTCGGCGGCGAGGCCGCCGTCCCGACGCTTTCCGATGTGGTGCTGCACGACCCCGACCCGCTGGTGAGACACGAGGCCGGGTTCACGCTGGGCCAGATGGGGCTGTCCTCGGGCGTCCCCGCGTTGGAAGAGGCCGTGAAGCAGGACAAGGAGCCCATAGTCAGGCACGAATCCGCCGCGGCGTTGGGCTCCATCGGACACCAATCTGCGCGCGCAACCCTTGAAGCCGCCCTGAACGATGAAGACGAGCTCGTAAGGAACTCGGCCGCGGCGTCCCTCTTCAACCTGAAGTTCCTGAGGACGTACTCGGTCGGAGCTACCGCCAAGGACAGGATGCCCCGCCCGTAGCGAGACCCCTCGCCACTCTCACCGCTCGTGTATACGCCAAACATCTACACGGTCAACCGAACGCCATCATCGACAAGGAGGCACGGCGCATCGTTCGTACGGACAAGACGGCGCTATTCAAGTGGTCG
>CAZAMW010000086.1:0-1558 GCA_964486265.1 uncultured Nitrosopumilales archaeon
GCTCGTGCTGCAGCTTGATGACCCTCTCCGGTTTGATTCCAGTGCGCGCGTATTTCTTTATGACCTCACCGCGGTTGCCGCCCTCCTTCTGCGCCGCGTAGAGCTCGAGGAAGTAGGACTTGGCGTCGTCCGAGGTCGCGTATACGTTGAGCTTCTTCTTCTCCTCCCTGATTATCTTGAGCAGGTTCCTCGCGTCGTCTATGACCGTGGTGATGAGAAGCTCGGAGACCTCCGCTGCGTCGTCGGTCGGAAAGTCCGCCGTGGAAGGCCAGTCCGCAGAGCTCAGCAGTCCCTTCCCGCCCATCCGTCTGTTCAGCTCCTCCGAAGCGAACGGAGTGAACGGAGAGAGTAGCCTGATCCAGCACCCGAAGACCAGCTCGAGAGTCTCCCTGCGAGGCTCCGCTTCTCGGCGCAGGTACCACCTCAGGTCGTTCCAGACTTCGAGCAGCGCTATCGATAGGGCACGCCTAGTACGCATTATCTCGAGTGACGTGGTGACGGCCTCTATCCTTCTGTGGGTGACCGACAGAAGCCAGCGGTCGAGATGGCCGGGCTCCCTCCTTGTCGAGTCCCTGAGGCTCTTTTCAATGAAGATGAAGAGGGATTCTATCTTCACCTGCAGGTCCTCGGCGTTCTTCGCCTTCCAGTCGGCGTCATCCATGCCGTCAGCGGCCAGAGCCAGTGTGGCCCTGAGGGCGTCGGCTCCGTACTTCTCCAGGGCCTGCCTCCAGGTGACGAACACGCTTCTGGACTTGCTCATCTTCTGTCCCTCGATCTCTATCATGCCGTTGACGCTGAAGCCCACGGGCCACTGGGCTTCCTGGAACATGGCGGAGTGATGGAACGCGAAAAAGGTGAGATGGTTCGGTATCAGCTCCTTCGCCGAGTTCCTCAGGTCTACGGGGTACCAGTAGAGGAACTCGTTGCGCATGTTGTTTAGCAGCTTCGCGTCTATGCCAGAGAGCTTGGCCACGTGGGCCTCCGACCCCTTGCCGAGCAGGAGATAGTCGAAGACCTCAGGGGAGAGCTGTTCGAACTTCACGGTCTCGGCATTGATGACATGGTTTATCGTGTAGAACGCCATGTAGATGGTCGAGTCGGAGAGCGTCTCCACTATCCATTCCTTGTCCCACGGCAGCTTGGTCCCCATGCCGGCCCTGCGCGCACACGGCCAGTTCCTCAGCCAGTCGATGGTGGAGAAGTACCACTCGAGCGACTGTTCAGGGTAGACGTTGGCCCTCTGGATCAGGGTCTTGGTCTTCTCCTTCCATGCGGGGTCGGAGTAGTTCAGGAACCACTGGTTCTCCAGTATCTTGACGTAGCACCTCGTGCCGCACTTGCACACGACCCTCTGTGGGAGCTCCTGCATGACCGTCAGAAGGCTCTGCCTCTTCATCGCCTCGACTACCTCGGGCTTGGCCTCGCTCACCTTCATTCCTCTGTAGCCGTCGCAGTTCTCCTTCATCATGCCCCTGTGGAACTCGGCCTTGTAGAGTTCGGCCGTGGCGTCTTCGAGCTTGGGGTCCCCCGAGTTCCTGATACCCCGCTTCTCGACCTC
>CAZAMW010000086.1:1568-6182 GCA_964486265.1 uncultured Nitrosopumilales archaeon
TCGTCGCGGGCCGGGACGTCGGAGTATCCCTGGATGGAGATTATCGAGATTGGTTTCACCGTCTTCGCTAGCTCCACCATCTGGGGCGAATTGCTCGTCAGGCCGTTCTGCAGGTCGACCAGGCCCATGTAGTCGTAGGGCGCGTGCGCAGGTACGCTGTAGACGACTCCTGTCACCAGCTCCGTGTCCACGAACGTCCCAGGGAAGACCGGTAGCGAGGCGCCCGTGATGGGGGCCACCACCGTGGTCCCGAGAAGCTCCTTTCCCTTGAACTCGCGGAGGACCTTCACCCTGTGCTGCTGCTCGCAGAGCTTGTTGGCGGCCGAGAGGCTGACCGTCCAGCGCTCCCCGTCCACGTCTGCCTCGCAGTAGGCGCCGTCGGGGTGCAGCCAGAGATTGGTCGCGCCGAAGATCGTCTCCGGACGCAGCGTGCCTGCCACCAACCAGCCATCCCCCAGTTTGAACTTCAGCAGGTTGAACTCCTCGGGCGAGACGCCCTCCCCCTCCATCCTGTCATGGTCGCCGGTCGGGCTCTCGTCGCGCTTGCACCAGACCACGGGATGCGTCCCCTGGACGACGTATCCGAGCTCGCGCAACCGGAGGTACTGCCACTCGATGAACTTCTTGAATGCCGGGTCCACGGTCCTGAACTCCCGTCTCCAGTCCACCGAGAAGCCCGTCTCCTTCACGGCCTCCCGGCTGACCCGCGTGTAGTATGAGGCGAGGTACTCCGGGTCGACGAAGCGCTCGACCTCCTTCGGAGGGACGCCGTCTGCCTCTAGGAACGCCTTTCTTACGGACTCGTCTCCCTGGGAGAGACGGTAGCTCATCCCCGGGATGCTCTCGCCGGTCCAGTGCCAGGCCCATGGGAAAAGAACGTTGTAGCCCTGCATCCTCTTGAAGCGGGCGTAGATGTCCACCCTTGTCGCGGTGAAGCAGTGGCCTATGTGCAGCGGCCCGTTCATGTAGGGGAAGGGGAAAGTGACGAAGGCCTTCTTCTTGCCCGTTATCGGCTCGGACTCGAAGAGCCTCTTCTCATTCCAGACATTGAGCCAGTATTTCTCATAGGACGCCAATCGATGTCACCCTTGCACGAGGCCCGAGACCGTGTCGTAGACCGCTTTCGTCGCCTCGCCCATCATTTCCGTCTTCGGCCCCCCGCCCTGGGCGAAAGACCTGGAGCCTCCTCCTGACCCCCCCAGGACCTTGGCAGCGGCGCGGACTACCGCGTCTGCGGATACCCCTGAGGCCACTGCACCCTCACCGACAAAACACGTTATCCTTGCGGCCTTCCCCCGGAGAGAGATGCTGAGATAGACGAGCCGCTGGTCCGCCTTTACGCACTTCTGTCCCTGGCTAACAATCAGTTCTTCGTCCATTTCCGAATCAGTCGAAAGATAAACCTTTACTGTCTTGACCTGTCTCGCGGAAGCCACAGCCTCGGAAATGGAGGCCGCAACGAGACGCTCGCCCAGCACCTTCTCCCTCTTGGACGTCTCCTCGAGCTTCTGCTTGAGTTCCTCGGCCACCCTGACTATGTTCTCGCGCTGGGTCCCGAGGACCGAGGAGGAACGGCCTATCGTGGAGTACATCTCCTGGACGTAGGTCACCGCCGGGTATCCGGCGACAAAGTCGAGGCGCTCCACCCCGTCCTGTATCCTCTCCGTCTTCACGATCTTGATCAGCCCCACCTCGCCCGTGGTCTTCGTGTGGGTGCCACCGCAGGCCTGGATGTCCCAGTCGGATATGTTGACTATTCTGAGGACGCCTGATGGCACGACTCCTCCCTGGAAGATCCTAAAGCCGTACTTCTCCTCTGCAATCCTTCTTGGGATGTTGGAGATCGTTACCGGCAGGTTCCGCATGACGATGTCGTTGGCGACGTCCTCTATCTTCTGAATCTCAGCGTCGCTCAGGTGCGCGAAGTGGGTTATGTCGAGCCTTCCATAGTCGGCCTCCTTGAAGGCCGAGTGCTGCCAGACCCAGGGACCGAGCACCTGACGCGAGGCGCCGTTGAGAATGTGAGTGGCCGTGTGGATGCGCTTGATTCTCTGCCTGCGGACCGAGTCCACGATGCCGTGCACCGTCGAGCCAGCCAGCGGAGGCCTGCCCTCGAGCTTGTGAAGCACCACTCCGCCGTACTTTATCGCATCCTTCACCTTCTTCCCGTCGAGAGTGCCGTGGTCTGGTTCCTGACCGCCTCCGCGTGGATAGAAGGCCGTCTGGTCGAGGGCGACGAATCCGTCTTCGTAGACCTTCAGGACCCGGGCGTCGAACTCGAAAAGGTCGACGTTCTCATAGTAGAGGAGTCTGGTGTTCGAGACGTCCGAGGTGTCGTACTTGGGACCCTTGTCCTCCGACTTCTGTAGCACGTGCTTGGAGACTACGCGCTGATAGAAGTCGTCCGGGACGACGACGTTCAGACCAGCCTGGACCAGCTGTTCGGGCGTTATCCCGTCCGAGTCATAGAGTCTGACAAGGTCATCCGTCCCGAGCTGCTTCTTCGAGCCCGAGAGAGTCGAGATGGTCTTCGAGACGCGTTCCATCGAGGACGCGTAGCGCGACGCCTCGACCTCGAGGACCTCGGACACGTCACCCCTGTGCTGCTCCAGCTCCGGGAACATCCCCCTGAGCTGGTCGATGTGCCAGTTGATCGCGTCCACGAGGTCGAACTTGAACCCGTACCGCTGTATGAATGACTGAGCCCTCCTGAAGACGACCCTGAGGTTGTACCCTCCCCCCACGTTGCTCGGGAGGAGACCGTCGGCTATTGCGAAGAGGAGAGTCCTCGAGTGGTCTGCGACGGCGTAGAGCGCTTCAACGGGCGCGAGCTTCTCAGTCAGGTCGGTGGC
Source organism: uncultured Nitrosopumilales archaeon (assembly GCA_964486265.1). Lineage (GTDB taxonomy): Archaea > Thermoproteota > Nitrososphaeria > Nitrososphaerales > Gagatemarchaeaceae > Gagatemarchaeum. The sequence goes on from CAZAMW010000086.1 coordinate 4,421, forward strand.
AGGGACGCCTATCGTTTTGGCTATCATCTTCCTTGCCTCGGACAGGTCAGGGTAGTCATCGACGTTGAGCGCCCCCGCGACCCTGGAGTAGCGCAAGAACAGGTCGTGGTCGTAATGAACCGGCGAGACCTCCCTCATCCTTTTCAGGACGGACTCGAACGTGACGTCGTATGACGTGGGCGTGCCCTGCGTGATCCACGCGAGCCTCTCAAGACCGGAGCCCATGTCTATCACCTTCTCCTTCATCTCCGAGTAGTTCGTAAGGTCGCCCTCAAATGCCGTGAAGACGGCGTTGCCCAGTTCGAGGCCCCTGGCGAAGTAATCCATGCAGTATCCGAAGGCACCGTAACCGACCCAGACTCCTTCGATGAATGAGACCTCCTCTTCGGGGATGCCCAGCACCTTGGTGAGGAGCTCAAAGTCAAGGTCGATGCACCTGTCCTTCCAGTATCCCTCCTTGTTGGCGATAGCGGTCTGGCCAATCATGCAGAACGACGAGTTGTGCTTCCCGTTCACGCCCACGGTGGCGAGGTCGTTGAAGCGGAGGCACATCTGGGGCACCACCAGCGGGTTGGTCGGGAGCTCGAAGACGACCTTGCCACCCTCTATCCTCTGAAAATCGATGATCGAGGCCACGGTGAAGTACAGGTCTGGTCTCCATCTGGCCACGACGGGGTACCTCGGGATTATTGCGTGTCCCTTGGAGCGGAAGAACTCCTCCACCTTCTTCCAGGTCGAGATGTAGTCGAGCTTGGTCTTCGTCGGCGCGTCGCCTATGAAGGTGTACGGCGAGCAGGGCTGGTCGTCGCATCTCGTGCGATTCGCGTCCAGGGTCCAGAAGTGCTTCCCGCAGTTCTCGCACTTCTTCCTGACGAAACCCTTGCGCTTGAAGAGGTCGACGGCGTAGTATTGCTCATAGTCCTTTGAGAACTTCTGCTGAAGCCGCGCCTTTACTTCATCCAATTGTCGTCTTCTTTCAGGGACCTGCCTCTGTCGTAAATAAAGTAGGAGACGCGGGCGGCCCGGCGGCCTCACTCTGACGCCCCCGAGCTCGAAAACTATAAAAGCACTAGAAGGATGGCGCGCCTCTGCAAAATGACCGACTCTTACATGTATGCCGCTCTTCTCCTTCACAAGGCAGGCAAGCCAGTCAGCGAGGAGGCCCTTTCTGGCGTCGTCAAGGCGGCCGGCGTCGACGTCGACCAGGTCAAGGTGAAGGCGTTGGCGTCTGCATTGAGCGAGATCAACATAGACGAGGCACTGAAGAACGCCTCAGTGATGGCTGTCGCAGCTCCGGCAGCTGCTGCTCCAGCTGCGGGTCCAGCAAAGGCAGAAGAGAAGCCAAAGGAAGAAGAGAAGAAGGAAGAGGAAGCGCTGGCAGGTCTAGCGTCACTGTTCGGCTAGACAGAACCTCCAAAAGCTCTTCAATCTCAGAAAGCCAAGGATTCGAACTCAGCGGAGCTCATGGCTCTCAGCGCACATCGAGCCGCAAGACCGCGGACAAGCCGAGTTCTACTGGTAGCCCTTTTCCTTCGCCTTGGCCAACAGGGCGTTGGCCTCTGCTTCAGCCTTTCCTAGTACCGCCGGCGCGGTTTCCTGGGTTATCTCGCCGACCTCTACCGCGAGCGCCATGGCTTCCCTGTATGCCTTGGCTATGATCTCGGGTGCCGTGTCCTTGGTGACGTACCCGATGTATACTGCTAGGGCGCGAGACGAAGCGAATCCCGAGAGCAGGTCCTGCCGGTACTTCTCGAGGTCGATC
>CAZAMW010000087.1:0-6155 GCA_964486265.1 uncultured Nitrosopumilales archaeon
ACGCGTCAGACCCTGCCGAGCGTCAAAGGGTGCTGGGAGCGCTCGGAGGTGGGCCGGACTTCGTCATACTCGCGACGGGTAGCGCTGCGGCATTCGATGACGCGATGAGAACGGTTGCAAAGGGAGGGACGGTCCTGCTGTTCGGAGCCCCGAAGAGGGACGCCAAGGCGACGATAGACATCGCGCATCTATTCCTGAACTGTACGAAGGTCGTGACCAGCTACGCCGCCACAGAGGTCGAGACGAAGATGGCGCTCGACCTTCTGGCTGGCGGCAGAGTGAGAGTCTCGGACATGGTCACGCACAGGTTCCCGCTCTCGAAATCGGCAGAGGCTTTCACCGTCGCAGACCAGCAGCAGTGCATGAAGGCGCTGATCATCAACTGACGGGCGGTTGCCGAAAAAAGACGTGATAGAAAGTGCGAGAGAGACCAATCGACGTAATCCTCATCATCTCTGTGTGCCTGGTCTGGGCCGGGAACTACTTCGTTGTCAAGGGCGTCCTCGCCTACGTCGACCCCTTCACGTTCGCGCTGCTGCGTGCCCTCCTCGGTGGGGCGTTCATCTTCGCCATAGGCGGCTACGCCATCAAGGGTATCACGAGGAGGGACCTCAAGTGGCTGCTCGGGCTCGGTCTGTTCAATATCGCGCTCTTCCTCATCCTCCTAAACATCAGTCTTCTCACCGTCACCGAGGGAGTGGACTCCACCCTGATCTACACCCAGCCTGTGTTGGTCGCGGCGATTTCGCCGCTCTTCGGCGAGAACCTGACCCGGAACAGGAAGATTGGAATCGCGGCGGCGTTCGCTGGCGTGGTCGTGATATTCCTCCCGAGCATAATCTCTTCCGCGCTCGTCGCGGGGGACGTCTACGCGCTCGCAGCCGCCGGCTGCTGGGCGGTAGCCATCCTGATATTCAAGAGATGGAAGCCGACAATCAATGTCAACGCGGTGACATCGATCCAGTCGATGATCGGAGGGCTCTTCATCCTCCCCACGCTCGCCCTGGAGAAACCCTTCATCGACCCTACCCTAGACTTCTGGCTGTTCCTCGCATACAACGTCATTCTGGCGAGCGGGGTAGCCTACCTCATCTACTGGAGGATCCTGTCGCGCATGTCCGCAGCCCAGTTCACGTCGTACTTCTTCCTCGTTCCGGTGTTTGCGACCGGGATGGCATCCATCTTCGCGCTTAGCGTCCCGCCGGTGAACGAGCTCTTCGGAACGGTGCTCGTGGCTCTCGGGATCCTCGCCGTAAACAGGTAGCATCAACCTTATCTCTTCTTTGAAGCGGAGGTACATTCCGTGCAGGCGCCTCCGCTTCAGTCCACCGACACCATAGTAAGGACCATCCTCCCTGCGCTGAAGACCTTTCCCACCAACGAGGTCGCCATAGTGGGTTGTCACGCGACCGGGCAGGCGAGGAGGTCCTGCGAGTACGACCTGCTGGTGATAAGCCGCGACCCCATCCCAGAGAAGGTCGTCGGCATCGACGACAGCTACGCACATGTCATCTTCAGGAAGGAGGCCGAGGTGAAGCAGCCGGGCCCGGAGCTGTCCGTAGCTCTTGCCACGGCGGTACCGCTGCGGGACAACTCGCTCCTGCTCGCCTCGGCGATATCGGACTGCCGGCGCAACTACCGGGAAAGCTGCGGTGCGCTCATGGAGCTTCATCTTGCATCCTCGCTCAAAGCGGTCGGCAGGGTCGACGACCTGCTTGCGGCAGAGCAGGTACGCGAAGCGGATTTCTGGCTCGTCTCGGGGGCCTATGACTATTCTTACGCCGAGCTGTTGAACTCAGGGGTGGTGCCTGCGCCCAGTCACCTGCTGAGGCAGATGAAGACACTCCCGAAGAGACGGGGCAAGAGCTTCCAGGCATGGACGAGCGCGGCCGGACTCGAGCTGTCCTCTAGAGCATCTTGCGAGAACAGGCTAGAGGCTCTGTCAATCGTATACGACGTGCTCAGGACGGGCGAGGCGAGCTTGGACTTGCTGCCACAGCTGGGCAGGTACAAGGACGCGGAGGCGTTCAACGTGCTGAAGCTCAAGGCCGAGGAGCTGATCCAGTCCATCCAATCAGTTGACTGCTTCTCCTATCTCGGTAAGGAGATGGTCAGGGGGATGGTCGACCTTTACTCTCTCCATGCAAGCAGGCTCTCGAAGGTCAGAGACTACAACACGACGATAAGGGATCTTACCATCGGCGAGGACAGGCTGATCTCGGAGGAGGTCCTAAGGTCTCTCGGGCTGGTTAGGCCGTCCGAGATGTTGAAGGATGCAAACGCGCAGTTGAAAACAGCGGTTTCTGCACTGGCGAAGAAAATCTGAGCAGGAACGTTTGCGCGCGCGAAAAGCGAACGCCCGACTGAAAACAATATTGTTACCTGACTGACAATATTTGTCATTAACACCAAATAGTGTGTACATTGACGAGTCTAACTTTTCTCTCGAAAAATGCAATTCTTGTAATTTACTCTTGAATATTCTTATAATCCAATATCTATGCTTAAAACGGAGCCATCCGTTAATGAAAATGAAGAAAGATGAGCAGCACGTACCCGGAGACGGGCTCGACAAAGGTCGCAGCGTGCAATTACTGCAACAAGGTGCTCGGTAGGCAGTACTACTTCACTTGCCACATCTGCGGGGCCACCTACTGCTACATTCACATGACGAAGCACTCGCGTGCCCACAAGCCGGCCGCTCCACTCATGATCAGTAACTGAGCAGGGCCTAGCGCATCTCTTTCGCGGCGGCTCTTATGGACTTCACTATGTTCTGATAGCCCGTGCACCTGCAGAGGTTACCCGCCAGGCCCATTCTTATCTCGGCATCGGTCGGGTTCGGGTTCTCTTTCAGCAGCCAGTAGGCCTGCATTATCATCCCTGGGGTGCAGAATCCGCACTGCAGCCCGTGGTTCTCCCAGAAGGCGTTCTGAATCGGATGGAGCTCCCCGTCCTTGGCGAGCCCCTCGATCGTCTCTATCTTGGCTCCAGCCGCTTGCACGGCGAACATCGTGCAGGACTTCACAGACTTGCCGTTCAGGATTATGGTGCATGCCCCGCAGTTCGACGTCTCGCAGCCAACGTGGGTACCCGTGAGCTCGGCGACGTCTCTTATGAAGTGGACCAGCAGCAGCCTCGGCTCGACATCGCGCGAGTAGCTCTTCCCGTTTATTGTCAGGGTCACCCTCTGCAACCCCTCCGATACCGTCTGTTTTGATGCCTTTGCCATCGCTACTTAACCTTCTTGGCCCTCTGGACCGCCAGCTCGAGACCCCTCTTGGTGTAGACCCTGGCCATCTCGGTCTTGTATTCGGCAGAGCCCCTCAGCGGGTCAGGAGTCGGCTGGGCGTCTTCGGTCGCAGCCTCCGCTGCCTCTTCAATCGCCTTTGCGGTGAGTGGCTTGCCGAGAAGCGCGGCCTCCGCTTTTGATGCCCTCAGATTCTTGCTGCCGAGAGCGGTGAGACCGATGCCTGCGTACGAGCAGACGCCCTTTGCGTCGAGAGAGACCTGGACCGCGACGGCGACAGTAGCAAAGTCGCCCGACCTCCTCTCCAGCTTGACGTAGGCACCTCCGCTCCTTGGCGGCGGGATGGGGACGCTGACCTCGGTCAGTATCTCGTCATCCTTCAGTGCCGAAGTGAACGTGTCAACGAGAAAATCATCGATCTTCAGGACCTTCTCCTTGGACGGCCCCTTCACCCTCACGCTGCCCCTCACCGCAAGTATCGCTGCGCCCCAATCACCGCTGGGGTCACAGTGGGATAGCGAACCACCTATCGTCCCCATGTTACGGACCTGGGGGTCTCCTATCCATCCCGCCGTCTCCGCGAGTATGGCCAGCTTGTCGCGGACCAGCTTGGAGGTCTCGAGGGTGTGATGTCGCGTCAGCGCGCCGATGGAGACGCTCTTGCCAGCGACCTTGATGTAGTCGAGGCCAGGAATCCTGTTGATGTCCACGATGTATGCGGGTGAACCAAGCCTGAGCTTCATCACCGGGATAAGACTCATGCCGCCCGCGAGAACCTTCGCGTCAGGGCCGTGCTTCTTGAGCAGCGAGGTCGCGTCCTTCAGCGATGTCGGCGCGAAGTACTCGAACTTACGGGGGACCATGCGTGGGCTCCGCAACCCTAGTTTTGTATATTAAAGATTCCGTTAGTGCGTGGGGTTTCTGGAGAGCTCTCCGGCTATCGTCTTGTGCGGCAGATGCTTCCCATGCTTGGTCGCTACGATGTCGGTCATTATGCTCAGCGCTATCTCCTCGGGAGAGACCGCCCCGATGTCAACGCCGATCGGGGCGTGAATGGACTCTATGAACTGCTGGGACACGCCGCGCTTCCTGAGCTCGGCGACGTCCTCTGTAACGCGCGCGACGCTTGCGAGCAATCCTACGAAGCGCGTCCTCTTCTTCGATAGAACCTCGAGCACGCCCGCATCCCTCTCCCCCTTGGTCAGCACCACGACCGAGTCGGAATCGGTGAATGCGAATCTGTCGAGGTCATAGTCCAGGTCGGTTATCAGGGTGTCGGGGTCCTCTTCGAGTACAGGTAGGTGGTCTACGACTATGGTCTCGAAGCCCAGCGCCTTGCCGAACTTCACCAGGCTGTCTTCGACGTCGTCCTTGCCGCCCTGGCCTATCAACACCAACCTGTCAGCCGGGAGATACGGGTCCACGTAGATCTCCATCATCCCCCCGCAGTTCGTCTCTACATAAATCTCATCCGGATTGGACGACTTCAGGGTCCCTTCGAGGGCGGTCCTCGCGTCTTCGAGATAGACCTTGACCACCTTCGCTTTTCCGGTCTTCAGTGCCTCGAGCGACATCGTGGCTATCGCAGACTCGGGGCAGACGCCTCCGACGGTCCCCTGGATTATCCTGCCCTCCTTCGAGACGACCGCCTTGAACCCCGGCTTGCCTAGGGTGGAACCGTGAATCCTTACGACAGTAGCCACTACGAACGGCTCTCGTTTCTCGGCCAGCCCGTCTATGAAGCGGGTAAAGTCGGCTACCTTCAGCACGAAAGAGGAAGCGTTTCGCGAGTTATTTAATTCTGTCGAGAGTCGTTGGCTAGCTAAAATAAGGCCGAGCAAAGACGCGGCCCGCATTGCGCCCGGGCCGCCGTCCTGGACCTCGAAAGCGAGGACTCCCCTTCATATCTGGCCTCCTTCTGGCCGCAGGCAGCTCGAGCAGGTTCGGTCGGGCAAAGCAGCTCGAACGGCTCGGAGGGACCAGCCTGGTGGAGAGGGCTGTCGAGACACTCCACAGGTCTCAGGTGGACGAGGTCGTCGTGGTCATCGGATACGCCTCCCGCGACGTACTCGGGAGGCTGGACCTGAACCGCCTCAGAGTCGTCATCAATCCCGGGTTCGAAGAAGGATTGAGCTCCTCTCTGCGCGCAGGCGTTTCAGCGCTAGACAGGAAGAGCGAGGCCGTGCTGGTCTGCCTCGCTGACCAGCCGTTCGTCACAAGCGAGCTGATCGACCGGGTCCTGACGAGATTCGCAGAGTCGGGCGCGGCAGCGGTCGCGGCCGCATCTGGAGACCTGGTCAGCCCGCCGATGTTGCTCACTCGAGCTCTGTTCGACGACATGGACCAGCTCCGGGAGGACAAAGGGGCGAAATCCCTCGCGATGGCGCAGCCCACCTTCGAGAAGATTGAGACAAGCCGGGAGTCCCTGCTGGACGTCGACACCGAGGAAGACATGCTCAGAGCAAGGGCGATTCTAAAGGCCCGGCCTAGGGAGACAGCCCGGGGAGGAGATGCACCCTCACGCGGTCGCCCTTCTTCAAGGAAGTAGTCTTCTCGTCGACGAGGATGTAACCTTCGTTCTGAACCAGGAACGTCATCTTCTCGGTCTCTCCAGTCGAGGCCTTCACGCGCACCTCGGGTCCCGAGGTGTCGACCTTGACATAGACCACCTTCGTGAAGTCCGGATACCTGTCGCCCGCGTCCCAAGAGTTGTCCATTACGGCAGGAAGCGAGGATGGTTCCTCGAAGCCGCGCCCGAGGGACGCGCGTATCAGCGGGTATGCCATCACGCAGAAGGCGTTGATAGCCCCTTGTATCGGGCCCGGCAGGATTATCACCGCCTTGCCGTTGACCGCGCCGAAACCCATGACCCTCCCGCGGTGTACCTTCATGCCGTGGACTAGAC
>CAZAMW010000088.1:0-6140 GCA_964486265.1 uncultured Nitrosopumilales archaeon
GAGGATGTCGTACAACTCCTGCGTCGAGATAGGGGCGTGCGAGTCGGCGTGTCCTGCAACCGCTGCGGGAAGGCCCCTGTCGCCGAGAGTCCTCGTTCGGAAGCTGAGTCTGCTGGAAGGCGGAGAGGGGCCGGACGTCCAACCCTTCGCCACGGTTGGAGAGGATGAGCTCTGGTCCTGCACCTCGTGCGGAGCCTGCGTGAACGCGTGTCCCGTCGCCGTGAAGCACGTAGACATAGTGTACGACCTGAGGAGGGAGCTGGTGGGAGAGGGGAAGCTCGACAGGGAGAAGTCAACGCTCCTGCAGAACCTGAGCCGGAACCAGAACCCGTACGGTCTCGACGGCAGGTCGAGGGGCGAGTGGGCGAAGGACAACGGCATCGACACCCTCTCGACGAACCCGAACGCAGAATACCTCTACTGGGTGGGATGCGTCGCTTCGTTCGACCAGAGAGCGCAGAGGGTAGCAAGGTCGCTGGCGGTCATCTTGAAGAGCGCCGGAGTGTCGTTCGCGATCCTGGGCAGCGAAGAGCTCTGCACTGGCGACCCCGCAAGGCGCCTCGGGGAGGAGGCAAGGTACCAGGAGCTCGCCGCACAGAACATAGAGAGGATGAACGCGTACGGGGTCAGGAAGGTCATCACCTCGTGCCCGCACTGCTTCAACACCATCAGGAACGAGTACCCCCAGTTCGGAGGGAGCTATCAGGTGGTCCATCACACCCAGCTCATATCAGACCTCGTCAGGGAGGGCAGGGTCAGGGTCTCTCCGGACAAGGTCGGACAGGTCTCGGTCACGCTCCACGACGCCTGCTATGCGGCGAGGTACAACAACATCTTCGACGAGCCGAGGTCGGCGCTGAGGGCCGCCGGGACTGAGTTGCACGAGATGAAGCGCAAGGGGGAGAAGACGTTCTGCTGCGGCGCCGGAGGTTCCAACTACTGGTACAAGGTGCCCCAGCAGAAGAGCATTGCAGGGATCAGGACCGAGGAGGCTGCCGGGACGGGTGCGCGCAGGATAGCGACAGAGTGCCCGTTCTGCATGTCGATGTTCGAGGACTCCACCAGGGCCTCGGGGGTCCAGATGGACGTCAGGGACGTAGCGGAGATAGTTGCGGAGGGTCTGGTCGAGTCACGTCCTACGGGCGTCCGAGCGCCCTGAGCAGCGCCGGCACGACCTCGTAGAGGTCTCCCACGACCCCGTAGTCTGAGACCTGGAATATCGGCGCCTGTTTGTCCCTGTTTATCGCGACGATGAGCTTCGAGTCGCGGATGCCGGCGACGTGCTGGATCTGTCCGGAGATGCCCACGGCGACGTAGAGGTCCGGATGCACGTAGACGCCTGTCAGCCCGATGTGGTACTCCTCGCCCAGCCAGCCTAGGTCGGATGAAAGAGGCCTGGACGCTCCCATGACACCGCCGAGGGCGTCCGCGAGCCTCTGGACGAGGGCAAGGTCCTCCTTGGCCTTCAGGCCTCGTCCCGCGGCGACGATGACCTTGGCTCCTCTCAGGTCGAGGGACGACTTGGCCGGAGAGCGGAGCTCTGCCCGCGATACCTTTGGAGGACCGGTCGTGACCCGCACCTCCTCGACAGGCCCAGACGGCTCGGAGGAGGGCTCGTACGAGCCCTGGGGTATGAGCGCTATCGACGGCAGTGGCCCTCCGACCCGGGCGTTGAACTTGCCCGCGTAGACACCCCTGGTACCCGTCAGGTGCTCTCCATCCACCCTCAGGTCCCTCACGTCGCTCAGGACGCAGAGCTGGTCCAGCACCGCAAGGCCGCCCGCGACCATGCGACCCGTCTTGGTCGACCCGATGAGAACGATAGGAGCGACCTTGGCCTTCCTCGCCGCGGAGATGGCCTCCGCAAGCAGGGCTGGGTCACCCAAGAGGGGGACTTCAGACCTGAGAAGGAGCGCGTTTCCATGAGTCCCGTGACGGACGGAGTCTGCTTCCACAGAGTAGGCCCTTCCTCCGGAGGCGGCCGCCAGAGCCGCTCCGGCGGAGAGGAGCTCCGCCGCAAGATGCGGATTCTCCGAGAACACCAGGACGTCCATCAGAGGAGTCCCTCCTTCCGGAGAGCGTCGATGAGCTTGCGCGATGTCTCTTCCGCCGGGCCTTCGAAGACCACCTTCTTTCTGTCGACCGACTGGACGGTTACGTCGCCCACCGTGACGCCGACCTTCGGCGCGCCCTCGTCCGCGAGCGACTCGACGGTCACCTCTTCCACGGGCTTCTTGGAGGCCTGCATTATCTGGAGAAGGGTCGGGTAGCGCGGGGTGTTCACTTCGCTGGCTACAGATATCACGGCGGGAAGGACGGCCTCGTCAGACTCGGCCCTGTCCTCGAGAGCGACTTCGGCCCGGACCTTGTTCCCGTCGACCTGCACCTTCCTCGCGAAGCCGAGGAAGGGCAGCCCTAGCCATCGGGCGAGCATCGGCCCGACGAGGCCGTGATAAGTGTCCGACGCGCCCTCCGCGAGTAGCACGACATCGAACGGACCGGCCTTCTTCAGGGCCCGCGAAAGATAGTACGAGGTGGCGAGCGCATCGAGGGCCTTGGCCGAAGCGACCGCCAGGGCCCTGTCGCAACCCATCGCAAGAGCCTCCTTGAGGGTCTTCTTCGAGTCGGCCCCGCCCAGGCAGACGACGGTGACCGAGCCGCCGTTCGACTCCTTGAGCCGCATCGCCTCTTCGACCGCGTTCCGGTCGAAACTGCCCATCTTCGAGAGCGCACCCTGCAGCTGCGGCCTCCCCGAAGGGTCGGCTCTCAGCTCGCCCTCGTCGACCGCGTGCTTCACGCAGACGGCTACGTTCATGCGGGACCACCGAGCTCCCTGCTGGCGACTATCAGTCGCAGCACCTCAGAGGCCCCCTCCCCGATCGTCAGGAGCCTGGCGTCCCTCCAGTGCCTGTGGACGTCGGCGTTGGTGTACCCGTATCCGCCGAAGAGCTGGATCGCCTGGTCGCAGACCCTGGACGCCGTCTCGGTCGCGATTATCTTGGCCTGGGCGGCCTCGGAACCGTAGTCTTCCCCGGTCTCCTTCATCCTGGAAGCGTACAGGCACATGCTGCGGGAGGAGGTGATCCCTGCGCGCATGTCGGCCACCCTCTCGCGCGTCATCTGCATGTCGGAGAGCTTCTTTTCGAAGAGCTTCCGTTCCGCCGCATACTGAATGGCCTTGCGATAGGCCGCGAGGGCTATCCCCACACATATCGACCCCATGACTATCCTGCTGCCGCTGAGCATGGTCTTTACGTAGTCGAAGGCTCGCCCGTCCTCTCCGACGAGGTTCTCAGCCGGTACGGAGCACCCGTCCATCCGGACCTCCGCAGTCCTGGAGCCTCTCATTCCAAGTTTTGGGATGTCCGCGCCGACAGACAGGCCAGGAGCAGAGCCGTTGACCAGGAAGGCAGAGTGCCCCTTCCCCGACCTCGCGACGACGAAGTAGACATCTGCCTCGCCGGCGTTCGTTATGAACGTCTTCGTCCCCGTGATGCTGTACGACGAGCCCGTCTTGGTCGCCGTCGTGCTCATTGCCCTGGCGTCGGAACCCGAAGACGGCTCGGTCAGAGAGAAGGAGGCCAGCCTCCTGCCCGACACCAGGTCCTCGAAGACTTCCTTCTTCTGGGACTCGCTGCCGTACCTGGATACTCCATCCGCGACGGTGTTGTGGATGCCGAGGCTCATGGCCGTGGGAGCGTCTGCCGCACCGACGAGCTCCATCGCGATGGAGTAGACCCCGAACGGGAGAGACAGGCCCCCGTGGGAATCGAAGGGCATGCGGCAGAGGCCGGCCTCGAAGAGCCGCCGCCTCGCGGAGGAGATACCGCCTGAATCCGCGTCGAAGCGGGCGGACGAGGGCGCCACTTCAGTCTCGAGCGTGCCGGAGAGAGACTCCAGGAGGGTGGAGAAGGCGGTGTGTCCTTCCCCATAGAAGGCGCGCAGGGCCATCCTGTGTTCCGTCTGGAAGAGCTTCAACCAAAAGTCAGGGGACGTACGAGGTCCCCGATTAAACGATTTCCAGTCTCAGCCGACCGGGAAGACGACTAATATCGCCAGGTCCCATACGAAGTGGCTGAGCATGCTGGACGACAGGTCCTTCGAGTAGTGGTAGGTCACGCCCCAGCACGAGTCGGCGATGAAGGTGGTGACCACCCAGAGGGGGTTGAGGGTCAGGAGGTGTATCGATGCATCGAGCAGCGCCACGAGGAAGGGGGACGCGGTCCCGAACCTCGGCTCGAGCCTGGTCTGCAGGACCCCCCTGAAGAACGACTCGTATCCGACGGCGTCGAAGGCGAGCACGGAAACCTGCAGGTACAGCGGGTTCGCTGGAGAGGCGATGAGGGAATAGATCGAGCCTTCAGACGACGCGCTGAGGCCGAGGGGGTGGAGGGCCTGGATTCCTAGGTTGCCTAGGTAGAACACAAGGTAGAGCGCGACCGCCGAGACAAGGCCAATGGCTACGGTCGCTGGTCGGGGACGGAAGAGGCCGGAGTACCTCGTCACGAGGTACGTGGCAAGAATCATGCAGGTCATCGAGGCGAAGGTCGCGGCGACGAAGCGGGAGGAGGGTAGCAGAAACAGGGCAGCCATCGAGACGATGACGACCGCGAGGCCAAGGGCGAGCTTGCGCGCGCCGTACTGGACGGTCACTGCCACGGACGCTCCGGCCTCAGATGAGCAGCCCTGCCGCCAGCAGCATGCTGAAGGCTACGCTGTGCAGGAAGAGGTCCTGGGTCTTCAGCCCGTACTCCGCCGGTGCCCTCTCCCTCCCCGTCGGCAGGCCGCGCCTAAGCAAGAGCGGGAGGGCGAGTACCACGAGCAGGCATCCGATGGGGATGGCTCGCAGAGCCACCAGGGAGAGCGAAAACGCGTATGCGGCGGAGCCGAGGGCCACCGTCAGCCATTCGGCCTTGACGCGCCCCAGCACCACCGTGAGAGACCGCTTGCCCGCTTCCTTGTAGGATTCATAGAATATCATGTCGTGGGTGAGGAGCACGTCGACGGTCAACATGCCGCAGGGGAAGGAGAGCAGAATCGGCAGAGCTGCCAGCCCGCGGGTCAGGACGTAGAAAGCGCCCAGAGCCGGTATCGGACCGAAGCCCAAGAATATCGACAGCTCGCCCAGCCCGAGGCCCCTGTAGTCGAGCTTGAGCGGAGGAGCGACGTAGAAGTAGCTCAGCAGAATCCCCGGTATGGCGATCGCGAGGGCGACCCACCCCACCGCGAAGGCCAGGTAGACGCCGATGGACACGCTGGCGAAGTAGAATGCGAAGGAGATGGCGAAGCCCTGACCCACGGACATCAGGCCGCGAGGGATGGGCTTCCAGCCGGGGAACTCCTTCGGAAACAGCCTCTCGGAGGCCAGGTCCACTCCGTTGAGGTAGTCGTAGACGTCGTCTATCGAGTTCGAAGCGATGAGAAGCGTGGTGCTCCCGAGGAAGAGAAGGACGAGCAGGGCCAGGTTGACCGAGTGGGAGACGTACCACGACGCGGCGGTGCCGACGGCCAGGGGAGCGAAGACCACCGGAAGGAACTGGACCCTCGTGAACCGGAAGAACAGGCCGATTCTCTCGTTCATTGAAGAACCCGGCATGCCTAACTGGGCGCCAGCGATTCTATCGCATAATTAACATTTCCAATCGGCATGAGGGCGGGAAGGTCGACCCCGACCTTTCTGTACTCCTCTATCCGCGCCTCGGCCTCCCGGGGGGTACCTGCCACCGCGAGGGCGTCGATCGCCGCCGCGGGGACAAGGCTGCTGGCGTCCGGCGAACCGCTCCGCCACGCGGCTCGGAAGCGGTCCAGCTCTTCTGGCCTTACCCCGTATGACTCGAGGACCCCTGGCTTGATCACATCGGATAGCTGGTAGAGGAAGAAGTAGAAGTTCCTGATGACGTCGCGCGCCCTCTTCCCGTCCTCGTCGACCGATGTGAGCAGGTATGACACCTTGTCGACGGCCTTCTTGCCCGAGGTCTCGCCCCTTCTCACGTTGCCAACCATCGTGGAGGTCGTCTCGGTGGTGGCCAGGGCTGGCGAGAGGATGGCTCCGTCCGCGTTCGAACCGGCGTACGACTGCGTCATCGGCGACAGTGAAGCGATGTAGAGAGGCACGACGCGGCGGGGCTTGAAGTCCGAGC
>CAZAMW010000089.1:0-3801 GCA_964486265.1 uncultured Nitrosopumilales archaeon
CTTCCGATCTACCGGCTCTGTACGGACAGACTGACGTCAGTCCGTATCGCAATTTTGCCGTATACGGACAGAGTGGGCACTTGTAAGATTCCTGCTTTGTATCTGCTAGTTCATACAAGAGATTCTAGATTTCTCTAGCTTCGCCAAGAAAGTCTCTTATATCATCTGAGACTCGGCCCGCATTGGGCCCGTAGCTCAGTATGGACAGAGTGGCAGCCCCCTATCCCGTCGGGGAGAGCTGTAGGTCGTGCGTTCGAATCGCACCGGGCCCGCTTTCCCACGCCCGCCCTGACGCCTCCCTCGCCATCGACATGCTTTAGTCATGCCGCGATATTGTGCATGCAGGTCCGACGTGAGAGTGGCAGCCCTCAGCGACGCCGCCGACGATGATGGGAGGCGATTGGATGGCCGAGATGCCGGTCTGCTCCTGTTCGCCTTCGTCTTCCCGCTGCTGGTGGTGGTGGCGTACCTTGCGACGCGCAGTGCGCTCTCTTACTCATCAACGCTTGAGATCGCTGCAGGTCAGGGAGGACCGTCAACCCTGCTCGTACATGGGCTGGACAACTCGAGCCTTCAACATCTCTCGGGGCAGCCCTCTTCATATCTGAACCAGCAGTCGCTCACGAGCTACTCGGTGTTCGGTCTACCGGCGATAAGTTCGATGGAGATCCTTGTCGCGGTGGCCGCTGCGGTCGCTGTCCTCACGATATGGAGGGGCCTCCGCGTCAACGTCAGCCACACGGCACCCTTCAAGGACGATGGGTTGTCGGTGGGCAGCAGACGCGCCGCGGTGGCCGAGGTCCTCGACGCTGCGGCCAGGAAGCTGAGTTCTGGGTCATCGTACAGGGAAACGGTCATCCAGTGCTACAAGAAGTTCAGCGAGGCCCTCGAGGATGCGTCGGACCTGGAGGGGCGCGTCCTGACCGCCAGAGAGTTCGAGGAGCGGGTGGCTGAGAAACTGAGGGTAGAACCAGCGTACCTCGCCAGGATGACCGGACTCTTCGAGGTCGCCAGGTATAGTGAGCAGGAGATAACGCTGGAGCAGTCGCGGGACGCCGTCGCATGCCTCTCCGAGATGAGTTCCTCGCTAAGGCAGCCCGTCATTCAGATAAGAGGTGCCGGATGATGGAAGACGCCGGCGAGGGAGACCGAGGGGGCTGGTGGAGGTCGAGGACGACCGGCCTGGTCATCGCCGTCTTCGTCATGCCCCTGGCCCTTCTGGCCGTGACGGGCGGCCTTCCGGCGGTGGCCCTGATCTACGCGGCACTCTTCGTCGAGGGGGACATCATAGCTTACCTGATACTTCGGAGGCGTCGTCCTACGGCGGGCAGGCGCAATCCGGACGGCGAGACGCCCGTGGCGAGACGCGCGTTCTTGAACGCCGACCGCGTGGAAGCGCTCGTCTCGATCGTAAGGTGGGCCGAAGACGGGTCGGATTTCTCGCGTAAGGAGGTCGCGCAGGCAGTCGCGCGAATCATGGGGCACTCGCGCTCGGTGTCACTCGGGCAGAGAGGACCGTGGGCGAGCGGGGGACTGAGCGAGTCCGTCGTGAGGGTGGTACATCCCTACGGAGACGACCCCGTGGTGAAGAGCGAACTCGACAGAATGGGCAGCGGGGTGCGGCTCGTGGGCGACTCGAAGAAAGAATGGGCGAGGGTAGGGCGCTCCCAGTATCTGGCAAGTTTGGAAGAAGTCGTCTCAGAGCTGGAGCGCGAGATGAATCAGCCGGGAGGCGTATGACCGTCCATGAGCTCGGACGTGGGGTTGGAAGAGGAAGTGAGCAAGGTTCTGGAAGAGGTGGGCAGGGTGATCGTGGGGAAGAAGGACGTCCTGCAGCAGGTGATGGTCGCGATCCTCGCAGACGGCCACCTGCTCTTCGAAGACTATCCGGGTCTCGCCAAGACGCTCACGGCCCGTTGCTTCGCATCCACCCTGGGATGCGATTTCAAGAGGGTCCAGTTCACCGCAGACCTTCTGCCCGCCGACATAACAGGAGGTTACGTGCTCGACAGGAAGACGTCCGCGTTCGAGCTGAGGAAGGGTCCCGTCTTCTGCAACATACTTCTGGCCGACGAGATCAACAGGGCTCCGCCGCGGACGCAGTCCGCCCTGCTGGAGGCGATGCAGGAGCACCAGGTAACGATCGAGAACAAGACGTTCGTGCTGGACTCCCCCTTCGTCGTCTTCGCCACGCAGAATCCCATCGAGTACGAGGGGACGTATCCTCTCCCCGAGGCTCAGCTCGACAGGTTCATCATGAAGGTCGGCATCGGTTATCCAACTCAGTCCGAAGAGGTTGAGATCCTGGAGAGGCGGACGGCCAGGCAGACGGAGGACGTCGCTGTCACCCAGGTCACGTCCAGGGAGAAGGTGCTGGAGATGCGGACGAAGGTCGAGCAGGTCCACATCGACCCCGCCATTGAGAGGTACATAGTGGAGATTGTGAGGAGGACCCGCAACCACAGCGCGGTGGAAGTCGGCGCGAGTCCGAGAGGGTCGCTCGCCATGCTCAAGCTGTCGAAGGCGAACGCCTGGATGCACGGCCGAGACTATGTCCTTCCGGATGACGTGAAGGCGATAGCAGTTCCAGCTCTATCGCACAGGCTCATCCTCACGGCGGACCACTGGATCAGAGGTACGAAGTCCGAGGCGGTCGTGGAGAGCGTGCTGGTGACGGTGGACGTGCCGAAGGTCGGTTGACAAAGATGTCTTCCCAAACTTCGCCACACTGGCAAGAGCCCAGGGTGAGCGCTCGGGTCTATCTGCTGGCGGTCTTCGCGGTTCTGGCCTTCGTCGGCGGGCTCTTCGTAGTGGAGCCGCTCATCTTCGTCTCCGTCCCCCTGTTCCTGCTACTCGTCTTCACCGCGATACGGGCACGAACGCCGCTGCCGAACGTAGAGATTGAGAGGAGCACAGAGAGAGTAAGGGTCCGGGTGGGTCAGACGACCAGGGTCAGGCTCCGCGCCAGGAACCTCGGCCACCGGCCGGTGGCAATGCTGAGGATTCGCGATGCCGTCCACGCCGAGCTCACTGGCCCATCCACCCGGAGCGCGTTCACGTCGTCGCTCCTTCCGGGCGAGACCAAGGATTTCTACTATGAGTTGCGAGCAAAAAGCTTCGGGGTGCACGGACTCGGCCCCATAGTCCTCACGGTGCAAGACTCGGCCGGGTTCTTCAGCAGGGACGGTGAACTCCCTTCTTACGCCAAACTTGCGGTGTTCCCGGAGACCGACGAGAAGCTCGGGCACCTGGCGATGAGGCCGCGCAGGACAAAGCCGTGGCCAGGAGAGATAGCTGCCCGAAAGGCGGGGGCGGGGATGGACTACTACAACATCAGGAGTCTGACTCCGGGCGATTCGGTCAAGCGCATCAACTGGAGGGCATCGGCGAGGCGCTACGAGGGGTATGACGAGCTCCTCGTGAACGAGTACGTAGCGGAGGTTGGGGCTGAGGTGCTCATCATCGCCGACGCTGGAAGGGCGACGGCGTACAGGGCCGGGTATGACCTCCCGGCGGTGCAGACGGTGAGGGCGGCGATGTCGGTCGCCGAGAGGCTCCTCCGCGACAGGAACAGGGTGGGGCTCCTTACGACTGGCTTGAGCCCCCGGAGGATACCGGTTGGATACGGGAGACGACAATTCGACAGGATTGCGCTCGCCCTGCTCGAGCTGGAGCCCGGCGACTCGGACGTGCAGTGGTGGGTCGACTGCAGCATCCACATGTTCTACCCAAACATCTCCCAGGCGGTCTTCGTCTCTTCGCTGATGGATGCGAACTCGAGAGACGCCGCTGCCGCGCTCA
>CAZAMW010000089.1:3811-6089 GCA_964486265.1 uncultured Nitrosopumilales archaeon
AGAGGAGGTCAGCGAGACGTGATAGTCGTCTCGCCGAACCCGATTTCGGTTGCGCGAGCCGACGACAAGCGAAAGGACAGAAGGGAGAGGGAGGTGGCCACGAAGATGGCCCAGATGGAAAGGTGGATCGAGCTAGACCGTCTCAGGTCGGCGAACGCCATGGTGGTCGACTGGGCGGCGTCTTCCTCGCTCGAGGAGGTCATGGAGGTCCACAAGACTGCGCTGTCGAAGTACGCCGCGCTCTCGGCGAGGCACAGGTGACGCCGGCTGACCACAGAAGACCGCGCAGGCCGCAAGGCAGCAGGGTTCTCAACGTCGGCTGACGTGTACTCGTTCCTGCTCTTCTGCGTGCTCAATCTGTTCGCGTTCTCGATTCTCCCGGGCTTCTTCGTCGTCTTTCTCGTAATCGTGGAGGTCGACGGGCTGGCGACCCTCGCGAACAGCGACCTCTTCGTGTCGATAGACAGGTCGACCTTCTTCCTGGCACTGGTGATACTCTCCATCGCTCAGGGCTCCTACGACCTCTTTCTCCTCTTTGCTGAGATAATCCTCGTCGTCATCGCTCTGGACTTTTCATTCCTCCTGAGGAGGGTGGGCGGGACCGTGGCCGATTTCTCCGTCTTCAGGAGAAGACTCGACTCCTACGCGTACACCGCCACCCCTGCGCTGCTTCTGGCATACCTGCTCACGGTCGCTTACTCCTTCCTCACGGGACCGTCCTTGCCCGACCCGCTCGAGCTCCTCGCGGTGTCGTCAACCGCGGCGCTGCTCTCGGTCTACGCAGTCTCCCGCTATGTCTCG
This sequence comes from uncultured Nitrosopumilales archaeon, assembly GCA_964486265.1. Classification (GTDB taxonomy): domain Archaea; phylum Thermoproteota; class Nitrososphaeria; order Nitrososphaerales; family Gagatemarchaeaceae; genus Gagatemarchaeum. The sequence goes on from CAZAMW010000089.1 coordinate 4,613, forward strand.
TCTCGCGTGGAGGGTCCCGGGAAGAAATAAAGCAGACGGTCATCGACAAGTACCAATTGCCTTTTGTGTCCAACGGAGGCGTCCGCATCTACTGCGAGGTCGCAGGGAACCCGAGCGGGAACCCCGTCGTGCTGCACGCCGGAGGCTGCGGAGACAGGAGGATGTGGTCCCACGCCGGATACCTCGAGCGTCTCGCGGATATGAAGTGTATCCTGGTAGACCACCGCGGAAGGGGGCTGAGCGACAGACCGAGGGACCCGCAATCGCACAGCATGGAGAACTATGTCTCGGATGTCGTCAAGGTCCTCGACGAGCTGGGCATTGAGCGGACGGCATTCTGGGGATATTCGGACGGAGGAAGAGTCGGATTCGCTCTGGCCTCGCGCCAGCCCGAGCGCGTCAGCGGCCTGGTCTCCACGGGGAACTGGGGGCAGTGGATGTCTGAGAAGTACTATGCGGACCTCGGGAGAGCGCTTCGCAGGAGCGGGATGATGGGGATGCTTCGCGACATCGAGCGTGAGGAAAAGCTCACCATCCCGGAGGCGCTCCGCACCAACCTCCTCGAGACGGACCCCGAGATGTACGCGCTCAACGAAGAGACGTGGAGCAGAGAACGAGCCACGCTCGTTCGAGAAGGCTTCCTGACCCCCACGCTCCTGCTCGTGGGCGAACTCGAAGACATGGGACTCGAAAGTGAAGGTCTTGCGAGGAGGATACCCAACTGCCGGCTGAAGGTCCTCCCGGGACTCGCGCACATAGGCGCTTACGTAAGGAGCGACCTGGCCTTCCCCGATGCCCTGGAGTTTCTCTCCGGCCTCGGATGACGGCGCGACGCGTCAGCCGGATGACTTAGCTTCTTCAGAAGTTTGCGCTCGTCGCCCGACGCCTTCGGCCCGACCCTGGTCTGCTCCGCGGCCTGGCGGAGAAAGCCCCTGAACGAGCCCATCGCCAGGCGCTCCTCCTCGGTAATGACGCCCTTCTCGACGGCCTCGTCCACCCGGCTCGCCAGGGACGAGCACGACGCGCCCTTCGGGGAGCCCACCCTTGAGGATAGAATCGAGCCCAGCTACCCGCTGGATATCTTGGAGGCCATGTTGGAGCAGCGAACGACCGGCGGCTCTCTATTTCAGCTTTGAGAAAGAAGGGTGCGACGTGTGCGTGACCTCCCGGTTATACCAAAGCATTTATATCGCGAGCACACTAAATTCCAGTTCAGATGAGAGTCCCTCGTCTCTCCGGCGGGAGGTCCAGCGATGTCTGCTGAGGACGACGGCCTCGATTCGATTCTTCTGGCGGTAGAGAACCCCGTGAGGCGGAAGATTCTGAGGAAGCTCAGCAAGGCGCCCAGCTACCAGCTGCAGATGTCCAAGGAGCTGGGGTTTAGCCAGCAGCTCGTCGCCAAGCATCTTGACGCCATGGAGGGCACCGGGCTCGTCTCGTCTCTCATGGAAGAGAGCCCGCACGGGCCGAGGAGGAA
>CAZAMW010000090.1:0-6061 GCA_964486265.1 uncultured Nitrosopumilales archaeon
TCCCGCCGTACTTCCCGGCGTACTGGGGACCGACCCTGAGCTGTATCTTTGCGACGAACTTGCGTTCGACCCAGATCATCAGTATGCTGGAGAAGAGCGCGGCGAAGGTGAAACCCGGGAAGGTCGTGAAGAGGAACAGGCTCTCGGTCGGCTGCGTCTGCGTGAGGGAGATCATAAAGTTCGGCACGGCCTGCGGGTTCGCCAGCACCATCGAGAGCAGCGTCAAGAGGTTGATCCCGAATGCATTCAGGATGAAGTAGGCGGGGACCGAGGCGACCGCGGCTATCACAAGGACCCACCCGACCAGCCAGACGATGTGCCTGACGAAGCTCCTGAACGTCAGGATGGTCTTTGTCAAGGCTCAGGCCACGGGCTCCGCCGCTAGAATATTTTATTTGAACCTTGTTGTCCATCGTTCAGCGCAAGCTAGAGGGAAGCTGCGTACTCCTCGAGCCTGCGCCTGTAGACGCTTCTGGGCGGGAAGCCTATTCCGGTGAGGTAGGTGGAGAACTTGACCCGCTTCTTGGGGTCGGTGAGCGTGTTCTCTATTTCGTGTATCTCCTCTCCCACGACCGCGTAGCAGGTGGCGTATCCCGGGAACATGCCCTCGTGCGCAGGGAAGAGCTGGTAGTAGATGTTGTTCCGGGGGACGCTCGTGCGCTCGTGCGCCCAGTCGATGAACTCGAAGAGTCCCTGCTTCCCGGTGTTTATCCTCACGTCGCCTATGACCCGCAGGAAGCGGACGATCCTCCACTTGCGGGTCTCGAATTCGAGCTCCATGTTGAGAAGGTCGAAGCCGCCATGCTTCTCCAGCAGGGCCACGTAGTCCTTCTCCGCCCTCGTGAGGGACTCCTTGCCCTTGAGAGCCTGCGACGCCTCGAGGAACTCCCTCTCCCTGTTGAACGACAGGCCCTCCGTCACCGGACCAGTGAGGAGGGTGTTGATGAGCTCTATCTGGGACGGCTTCCCCCCGCCGAGGACGCTATTCGAGTGGTTGACGCAGTGACCGTACTCCTCGTGGACGAGCAGCTGCATGAGCTGTGATACGGACTTGGCCGGGTCGCGCTTGGGGTCCGTCGTCAGGAAGTAGACCTGGAACGGCTTCTTCGTGAAGGTGTCGTAGAAGCTGGCGGCGCCTGTCGGCATCATACCGCTGAGGTACGGGGGAGTCTCTATCACCTTCGTCTTGTACCTCTTGTTTATCCTCACAACAGACTCGTCTGTGAAGGCCTGCATGACCCTCCGGATCGAATTGGTGACCTTGAGCAGCTGCTCGGGCTTGAGCTTCTGCCTCTCTACTATCTTCTTCTCGACTGCTTCGGGGGTCTGCTCGCACTTGTAGTGCTTGGCCAGCCTCTTCGTGACCTCGCGGTACTTTGGGAGCTCCTCGTCGATCCATCTCTGGGCCTTCTGCTCAAGCTCATCCGGGGACTCTGTGTAGTCGAAGCCTGCTTCCAGTGCCGCCCTGTAGAACTTCTCTCGTCCCAGCGCGAACTTCTGCTTCTGGAATACCTTCTCCACCTCTTCGAAGGTGCCCTTCCCGAATCCCTCCAGCTCGAAGAATGTCACGAACCTCTTGACCTTCTCTGCAAGCCTGTCGCAGTCTTCCTTTAACTTGGGACTCTTTGTAGCCCGCTTTACCGAGCCCAGGACTTCGAGGACGCCGTCGAGACGGTATAGCGTGAGCGCCTTCACTGCGCTCGGTACCTTTGCGTCCTTGAACCTCTTCTGCGTGGCGTCCACCGCCTTGGAGGAAGCGGCGACGAGCGAAGAGAGGTGCTTGTCGTCCACACCTTCTTTCACCAGGTGCGCGAAGATAGCGCCCACGATGTCGTCCAGTATGGGCTGTGGCTCAGGCAGAAGAAGGTTGATCTCCATGCTGTCTAGCACCTTCGCCTGGACGTCGTTCTCGGCCCTTCTCCTGAGAGAGCGCACCTTCTCGAGAGCTTCCTTGATGTTCTGCTCACTCGGGATAAAGAGCTTCCCGGCGTATTCACCCCAGCCAAGGAGATATGCACCCGACGGAGTGAGCTCCTTCCAGAGCCCGACTATGTCGTCGTCGAGGGACCTCGGCATCTACTCCGCTACCTCGATGGGCTTGAACTTCTCGGTTGTCTCGTCAATCTCGCGAAGCAGCGTCTTCTGCCAGTCGATGAAGCCCTTCGGGGAGGCCGGATAGGCCAGGTTGTGCTGCACGAGGGTCTGGCTCTTCTTCGCGGTGTACCGCAGCCCCTTTGCGAGCTCGTATTCGCTAAGAGCCCTCAGCAGTAGGATCGGATTGACCATTTGGACCCTGTTGAAGTCCGGATGGCGCCTCTCGCTGATCGCCCTGACGTCCTGCTCCGACAGGAAGTGCTTCATCCCGTAGTTGATCTGCTCGTTGGTGAGGGTCTGGAGGTACCTTCTCAGGACCTCGAAGCTCGCCATCTGGTATCCGTGTGTGGTCATGTACTCGACGTTGTACCCCCACAGCGCCTCCTGACTGTAGTCGTTCGCCTCGAGGGCCTTAGCCACGACCTTGCCCAGTATGACGCTGGCGTACATCGACGGCCCTATGCCGCCGGCGTCGAGCGGTCTGGGCAGCCATGCCGCGTCGCCGACCACCGCGAAGCCGTTGGCGACCATGCAATCGTTGTGCCTTCTGACTGGGACCTGCCAGTTGCCCTTGGAGTTTCCTTCGTACTCCGGACCAGCGGAGAGACGGGGGTTCTTTATCGTCGGATTGTCCTTGACGTACTTGTCGATGAGACTCTGGAGGTTGTCAGCGGTCTTGAACTTCTTGTTGCGGCGTGAGAGGCCGGACTTGGACACACCGAGGCCTATGTTGACGCGCGTCTTGCCCTTGGGGAAGACCCACGCGTAGCCTGCCGGGGCGATGTACTGGTCGAGGTGGATGAGGCAGTAGTCCGGGGTGAAGTATGTCTCGTCCTCCTTTCCCAGGTCGAAGTCCATTATGTACCTACCCGTGGCCTCGATGTCGTCCATGTCTATCTCCTTCTCGATGTAGCTCCGGATGGGCAGGAACTTCCTGAGGACGGACGATGACCCCGTCGCGTCTATCACGATCTTGGCCGTGGCCTTGAACGTGCCTCCGTCGTCGGTCCGACCCGTTATCCCGGTAACGTAGCCGTTCTCGGAGATGAGCCTCTCCGCACTGAGATTGAACTTGAACTCCACGCCGAAGCCCCTGGCGTCAGCGACCTGTCTCTGAGGCAGGACCTTCCTGTTCAGGATGTAACCTTCTCCCTCGAAACGAACCTTGGTCTTGTGGTCCGGGGAATAGACGAGCACGCCCTTGACGGGATGCTCGAGCTCGGGCGTCCCGTACTTTATCCCGATGTTCTTTTCCAAGAACCTCAGGCTGTTCAGACTCGTCGCATCGCCGCACGTCCATCCGTTGTTGGTCTTCTTCCCCGCCTCCTCCGGCGGGTTCCTGTCGACGACAAGGACGCGCGCCCCCTTTGAGTAATAGCCGATGGCCGACGCGGTGATCAGACCCGCCATCCCGCCTCCTGCTATTATGACGTCATAGTCTGTCTTCAAACGTCACGACCTCCTTCCTTCCGTCTAAAAAAGGAGCGCATAGAGTATCCCGCCTTTCGACTATTGTTCTTAAGCGTGTGGGAGGACGCGAGATTAACAACCCGTTTATACCTGAAAACAAGCAAAATTCCAGGATGAAGGCGGTCTCGCTAGTCGCGCTCACCGTACTGATGGTCTTTGTCGCCGGGGGGCTTTCAGGGGCAGGACACGCGACGGCGCAGCCGCCGTCCTCCTTCAGGGAGGTCCCAACTCAGCTCTGCGCATGTCAGACCGTCCGGACCGAAGGTTCCGCGGCGGGGGTGCCCCCGAGTTTCCGCATCCTCGCGCCGGCACCCACGTACGACGAGCAGCTGGGCACCACGTTCACCCAGAGCTTCACCTCACTCGCCTTCAACGTGACAGCCGTCGAGCAAACTGACCCATCATCAGGGGAAGGCCCAGCGTATCTCCTGAACGGCCTCGGGAACTCCGGCTACTGGTATCAGGTGGGCGTCTCATGGAACTGGAACCCAGGGACAACTCCGGGGACGGGGTTTGACATGAACTATGAGGTTTTCAATACGCAGGGCGCGTCGGTATTCCCCGCCAACGGGAACGGCGGGCTTCAGTCGTTCAGCGGGCCAGTCAACCAGGGGGACAGCGTCCTTCTGAACATGTACTTCAGCTCCGGCGGCGTGGTGATGTTGGTCCATGACTGGAACACCGGCGCCTCAGCCTCCGTGACCTTCAGCGCCGCAGGCTCGACGAGCTTCCAGGGCGACGCGAATGGGGTCGCGAACAACAACGGCTACTTCACCGGCCTGATGACCGAATGGTACCATTCGCAGCCTTACACGTCGAACGTGAAGGAGGTGGTCTACTCAGAGAGCAACCTGGCTCTGACCTCGGCTTGGATGTGGATGGACGAGTACAACCCCAACAACCTGCAGAGCGTCTTCGCCAACAGCTCTTCGTCGGCACTGACGTTCACGAGTGCACCGACGAAGCTGCAGGAGTTCGCCTCCAACGGCGCGACCGAGTACATGGATGCGTATGAGTTCGTCACCGGGCCCCTGAACGCGAGCTCGGGCACCGTGCCGGTGGTGCTCAGCTACTCGGTAACTGGAGGAGGGTCAGCGTATTCCGGGCCGACGCTTTTTTACGCCTCAGGGGGAATCAAAGTAAACGCCACGCTAGCTACGAAACCGGAGACATACAACATCGACAAGGGCAGCGGCTGGAGCGTGACCGCCGCTCTTCCGGGTTCGACGAGCACCGAGCGGTGGGAGCTGGCCGGGCCGGCGAACGGGACGGCGACTTCTGGAGAAACCGTCGTCTTCACCTACTATCACCAGTACAGCGCGAGCGTCCAGTATTCACTGAAGGGCTCCGGCGGGACTCCTCCGGACTTGGCGTACACATCCTTCGGGAGCACGGAGGACTCCCCGGTGGGCACGGCCCCTGGGACATTCTGGATGGACTCTGGGACTGCGTACGGCATAACCAATCCGCTCCAGGGCTCCAATTCCCGGGAGAGGTGGGTGTCGGCCCAGAACCTCAACGGGACGGCGGACTCGCCGGTCTCCTTGGCGCCCGATTACTTCCAGCAATACCTGGTGGCAATCGGCTACTCAGTCGTCGGCGGAGGAGGCCTTTCCTCGAGCGTCCCCGGGACCGTCACGCCCCTGACCCCGTACTTCAGCGGCTTCTCCTTCGGCCAGGTGAAGACGACACCTTTGAGCCAGAACGCGTCGGCGATTTGGCTCGACGCTGGTTCCGGCTACAATGCTACGCAGGTCGTGGGCGACTACCTCACTCCAGGTTCGGGGGTGACCTACGGTCAGCAATACAACGAGAGATGGGTCGCGAACCAGAGCGCGGGTCAGGTGAACGGAGGCGCGTCCCTCAACTTCCAGTACCAGCACGAGTACCTCGTGAGCCTTCAGAAGGAACCCCAGGGTGCGGGGTCTCTGTCGACCGTCGGAGGATGGTACAACGCGTCCTCTCAGCTCCAAGCCTCGGCGACAGCCAACAGCGGATGGAAGCTGGAGTACTGGAACTCGGCCCCGTCGTCTGCGCCCGTCTCCACGGGCGCCACCCTGTCGCTGCCGGTCGCCGGCCCGGTAAACGACACCGCCGTCTTCTATCCCGGCCTCACGGTCACGTCCGGGCCCGACGTCTCGGTCTCCTACAGCTATCCCTCGGGAATAACGGGCAGCGTCATAGTGAAGGGGACGGTCCCCGCCGGGGAATCGACGGTGGTTTATGTGCCACCCGCAGGGGTCCAGCTGTCCGCAAGCTCGTCGTCATTCCTCTATTCGTTCGGGGGATGGTCGGGCGCGAGCAGCTCCGGGAGCCCGTCCATCTCGCTCACTGTCAACGGTCCAGCGAGCATAGGCGCAAGGTCTGACCTGAACTACGTGGATATCGGTATCATCCTTGCGGCCGTGCTGCTGGTTCTGATAGTGGTGGCGACGGTAGCGGGCAGGAGCATTAAAAGACAGCCGGGCAGCCCGGCCGCGTAAGAATACGGCCGGAC
>CAZAMW010000091.1:0-6028 GCA_964486265.1 uncultured Nitrosopumilales archaeon
GCTGAGCAGAGCATCCGGATTCCTATCGAGCGAGCTCGGCATCGAGGTCACGGTCTACAAGGCCGGACAGAGCGGGATTCACGACCCTGCGAAGAAGGCTGCGGGAGCGCTTCCCTTCAAGCCGGTGTTCTATCTCGAGTAGGGACACGTACGCAAAGGATAATATCAGAAGCATACTTATTTGAAGTAGAAGGATCCACCGGGCGTCAGAGTCTGATTTGGAGGTGGCCTAACTGGCGAAATACGTGTTAGTGTCCGACCCGAGCCTTTCGCGAGAGTACAACAATTTCCCGCTCCTCGACTTCCTCCCGTGTGCGCCTAGCGGTCCCGTACCCGAGTTCGTCTACAACTTCCTGAAGGGACGCAGGACCCCCGATGACAACGGACGGGCGGTGCTCGCGCCGTACGCCCTGAGGAAGCTCGAATCCGCGCTACTCGCCAAGAACCGGAGGGAGGACGTCGTGGTGGCGCACGAGTACTTCGCGAGCTCCTTCATCAAGGATGACACTGAGATAATCGGCGTTTACACAATGGACCCTCTGGGCCTGGGGCCGCTGACCATGTCCTACTCGATACTGTTCGGGGACCAGTCCAAGGCCTGGGTCAGAATCGAGTTCGAAAGGTTGCTGAAGAAGCTCGACCAGGCGAGGAAGGGAAAGAAGGCGAAGATAGTGGTTGGTGGACCAGGTGTCTGGGAGCTGACGGTCATGCCCGAGATGATGGATGAACTGGGAATCGACCTGGCGTTCCAGGGGGAGGCGGATGACATAATCAACGAGGTCCTGGAGGACATCTCGTCGAATGCCATCTACGACAAGGGCTACTTCCAGGGATACCAGTCATTCGACGAAGGATTCCACAAGCAGTGGGTCAAGCACGACCGCTTCATAACCAGGATGAGGAGCTCCAAACAGTTCCCCACGCTCGACGATATCCCGCTGATACAGGGTCCCACTGTGAAAGCGCTCAGTGAGGTCATGCGCGGCTGCGGTATCGGGTGCGATTTCTGCGAGGTCACCCTCAGACCGATACGCTACTACACCCCTGAGATGGTAAAGCACGAGGTGGGGGTCAACGCCAAGTTCGGCAGGACCAGTGCGTGGCTCCACAGCGACGAGATCTTCGCATACCAGCACGGACCTCACTTCGTACCCAACAGAGACGCCATAATGGAACTCTTCCGGGCAACGATGAGCGTCAAGGGGATAGAATACACGAACCCGACACACGGGAGGATATCGATTCCCGCGGGCTTCCCCGACCTCGTCAAGGACATCTCTTCGGTGGTGCGTGCGGGTCCCGACCGCTGGATTGGGGTCCAGGTGGGTCTCGAGACAGGCAGCGACAGGCTCGCCCTCCAGCACATGCCGAACAAGACCCTTCCACTCAAGATAGGACCTGATGGTTCCTGGCAGCAGATAGTCGCCGAGGGCGTGAAGGGCATGAACCTCGCCTACTGGAGGCCCGCCTTCACGGTCCAGGTTGGTCAGATGGACGAGACGCCGGACGACAACTGGGAGACCGTCGCGATGGTGAACAGGTTGAGCAACATGGACGTGGGAGACTCGCCCTCCGAGTTCACCGTGACGCCCATGCAGAACGTCCCCCTCGGTCTGATAAAGAGCAGGACGTTCACGGCCGAGATGCTGGACGAGTCGCAGCTCGCCGTCTACTACGCCTGCTACAGGCACCTCTCCAAGATGATAAAGCGCGATTCGGTAAGGGACAGCAAGGGGAACCTCGCAAGAAGGACGGCGATGTCCATGACCCTAAACTTAGGCGGCTGGGGGCTGTTGCATTTCATAGAAGGGATGTGCAAGAAGCGGGGGCTCGACCTCGAGAAGGTCAAGCGCTACGGTCTCAACTGACACAGCCCTTTTTATTCCCGACGCGCCTGATCGCGCGTGCAGACCACTCTGACCCGACCTCCATCCCGACTCGATGACGACGCGCTCGCCGAACAGGAGCGGCGGGCGACTCCGCGCTTCATCGCCCACATAGACATGGACTCATACTACGCCTCGGCCGAGGCGAAACGGAACCCCACCATCAAGGACAAACCTGTGGTGGTCGGGGCCGAACCAAAGGAGGGGAAGGGCAGGGGCGTCGTCATATCGTGCAACTACGCTGCGCGCAGATGCGGGCTCCGCTCAGCGATGCCGATATCAGAGGCGTGGAGGCTCTGTCCTGAGGCCATCTATCTGCGGCCGGACTTCGACTATTACGAATCCCTTTCCAACGAGGTTATGAATGTCATCAGGGGATGTGTGAAGCTCTTCGAGCAGGTCAGCATCGATGAGGCCTTCGTCGACCTCGAGGGAGTGGCCGGCTCGCTCGACGAGGCGAATGCCTGGATGCTGCAACTCAAGGAGGAGCTGAGAAGCCGGACGGGACTTACATGCTCGATAGGACTGGCCGAGACCAAGTCGGCCGCGAAGATTGCCACCGATATGCACAAGCCCGATGGTATAACGATAATCCCTCCGGGCGAGACGAAGAAGGGCCTGGCCGCGCTTCCCATCTCGGTCATCCCGGGGGTTGGCGTGAAGACGGAACTTGCCCTGAAGGAGCTCGGGGTGTCGAAGGTCGGTGACCTTCAGACGATGGAAGTGGATTTGGTGAAGAGGAGGCTCGGAGCGACGGGAGTCTGGCTCTGGAACGTCGCGAACGGACTGGACATGGAGCCGGTCAGGGAGCACGAACTCAAATCGCTGAGCACGGAGAGGACATTCGAGGAGGACACCCTCGACTGGACGCTCGTCGACAAGGTGGTGATGGAGCTGGCCTCGGAACTCGCGAACCGCGCGCAGCTCGCGCACGTAATCTTCCGTAAGGTCGGAGTAAAGGTCCGGTTCAGAGGCTTCGAGACCCACACCCGCGAGTCCAGGATGGCGACGTTCTCGAACGACGAGAAGGTCGTGAGCAGGGAAGCCCGGTCCATGCTGCGTGAGTTTCAGGCGAAGAAGCTTCCCGTGAGGCTCGTCGGCCTGAAGATATCAGAACTGAAGGGAGAGATGGCGGACCAGAGCAGCATGACGTCCTGGATTGAGAAAAAAGGAGAGGGGTGAGTAGACGCTGTGCGTCTAGCCCCCAATTCTGAATAACTTGGTACCGCAGACCGGACAGACGCCCTGAACCGCCTTCTTTCCGTTCTTCATGGTAATGTTCTGCGGGGTCTTCATTTCTCTCTTGGCCTTGCACTTGACACAGTACGCTTGGGTCGTTTGGGTTCGCCTTCCCACGGACCGTCAAAAACAGTGTATAAACATTGCAGAGCGATTTTTGTTCTGCAAAAGGACAACTACCGACCGCTGTTCTGCGTGCATAAATTCTAAGCTTTGGCGCTCGATTGACATATTTCCAACGACTGTGGCGCTCGAGCGTCTACTTCCTTCCTTTCTGAAGTCCCGCGCGACCCAGCCGCGTGGGAGTCCGCGCGAATCGCGAGATTCCCGCGATACCCCCGTCTAGACTCTGGCAGCGACCCAAAGCTTAAGTGAACATCTTTTGGCCGTATCAGACGCCATGTCACTCGATATCGGAGAGCTGGACGACGACGAGTTCGAAGCTGACTTAGAGGCGGACGCCTGGGACGAAGACTCTGACGAAGAGGACTTCTGAGACGCGAACAAGGACAACGACGATCACGACCCCGCTTCGCGAATGCCCCGCGAGGCGGGCCGATTCTTTTAGGATATGGCCTACTGCAGGATTTCTATCCAGATTCCGTTCGGGTCTTCGATGTAGACCCACCTGCTCTTATCGGTCTTCATCTCAGCGACCACTGGATACCCTAGCTTCTTCGCTGCCACTTCGAACTTCTCTATGTCCTCGACCTGGAATGCCAGGTGGTCGAGCTCCTCTCCCGACCTGTATCTCGTGTTATACTTGCTCTCGTCCTCGTAGTGATTGAGCTCCAGATAGAATCCCTGTCCTTCACTCTCGAGGTTCACGACCTCTCCCTTAGCGACCGGGATCTTGCTCCGGCTCGCGACCCTCATTCCCAGGACCTTGGTGTAAAAGTCGAGAGATTCCTTCAGGTCCTTTACGCGTATGCCCGTGTACACAAACTTGGCCTTCAAGAATATCGCCTGCCACCGATGGAATGCGCCCTCATATGAGATTTATTATCTCAAAGGGAGTTCGGCACGCGGTTGGGCGGGATACTCTACAGCGTCAGCCCGATAGGGCTCGGCCATGCATCTCGAGCGGTCGCCGTTGGCCTCAAGCTCAGGGAACGAGGACTCGCGGTGGAGTTCGCCAGCGGCGGGAGGGCAGCCCGCTTTCTCGCATCATACGGATTCAAAGTCCATGACGTGGTCACTGAGCCGACCCCCAACGAGAAGGACGGGGTCATGCAGAATCCCTCGCTCTGGTACATCCGGTACTGGAGAGGTTATCGCAGGACCAGATCGAGCATGCGCCTGCTGGTCGAGCGCACGACTCCTGTGTTGGTGGTGGGCGACGAGGAGTTCTCATCAGTCTCTCTGGCCCTGGAGATGAAGCTCAAGCATGTGCTGATATCCGACGAGCTCGAGCTGGGCTTTGCACGGAGCGCCCTCTCCAGATACATCGAGAAGCGCGTCTCCCGTTGGTACAAGCAGCTCCAGCTCAGTGTCTCGCATTTGTTGGTGCCCGATTTCGGCTCGGACCATGACAACGTGCACTTCACGACGCCCGTCGTGAGAGAGGTAACAAGCGCCAGAGAAGAATTGCTCCGGTCCCTGGCGCTGGATGAAGGCTCAAAGGTGGTCCTCCTGAGCGCAAGCGGCAGCGGTATCGGCGAGTTTCTGCTCAGATCGACCCTCGAGTCCCTGAAGACGCTACGGATTCCGGGTTCGAAGCTCGTGGTCACGGGTCTCCGCTCGCGCGCCTCGACCGACTCAACGGTCTACCTCGGCACCTACCGCGACAATCAGAACCTCGTGGCCGCGGCGGACCTCGTCATATCTACCGCAGGAAAGAGCACCATCGACGAGGCGGCGAGCTGCGGCTCTCCACTCATCTCTATCCCGATCAAGAACCACTCCGAGCAAGAGCGCAATGCCGCCGCTCTCGGTTTCAGCCACGAAGACAGGTCGCGCCTGACCGAGCTGATTCCAGAATATCTCGGAAAGAGGACCGCCCCGAAGGCCTACCGTGGCGCCGATTCCATCGCAAGCTATCTGCAGGACCTGATGTAGTTTTCAACGTGGGTCGCTTGTTTGCGAACCGTTTTCACACTGAGACCGGCGACGCAAGGCTTTTGCTATAAGCACCGATCCGCCGGGGGCGGTTTCACTTGTCGAACCTGAACCTCGTCGTGGTAGTGCTGGGCCTCCTCATCGCGCTCTCGTTCGGCACATCTGACTTTCTCTCCAAGGATGTCACCACAAAGATAGGAGCCTACCGGACGACCGTGTACATACTCGCTCTCAGCGGAATCGGTACACTAGTTCCCAGCCTCTTCCTCGAGTCCAGCATCATCCTGTCACCCTGGTCGCTGGCGGTCCTTTTGCTCGTCGCTGTCTCCACCTACCTTTCTTTCGCAGCGCTGTACAGAGCGTACAGCAAGGGGATGCTATCGCTCACCGCGCCCATCGCGAACTCCTATCCCGCGTTCTCAGTCGTGCTATCCGTCCTCCTGATCGGCGCGTCGTTCACTCCGGTTGCCATGGCAGCGATTGCGGTGATAATCGCCGGCATCGTGCTCGTCTCGACGAGCTTCTCCGAACTAAGGGCGAGGCTCTCGGGAGGCAAGATGCTCGCGCCCGGAATCGGAGCTGCAATCCTCGCTGCCATATTCTTCGGCATATCCTGGACGTCGTACGGCTATGCGACGAGGACGTTTGGATATCTCGTCCCCTCGATTGCGGTCAGACTGGGCGCTGCCGGGATAGGATTCGGGCTCGCACCCTTCCTCAAGGAGGACGTGCGTCCCAGGTTCACTCGGTCTTTTCCCCGCCTGTTCGCGATGGCCATGCTCGAGACCACAGGTGTCATTCTCTTCAGCCTGGGTGCCATACTCTCAGCGACGCCTGACGCCGTA
>CAZAMW010000092.1:0-1723 GCA_964486265.1 uncultured Nitrosopumilales archaeon
CATATTCATACTTCTGCGCGACTCAAAACTCTGCGCGATGCATGATATGGGCGGACAATCTATCCACGTCCAGCGCCACACAGTTTCCAGCTACAGATGCTGTCAGCGCTAGTTACTGGGGCGACGCGGGATGGGTCTGGGATGTATAGCTGAATGAGGATCATCCCAAATCACCTAGTCAGCATCCAAGCCCGCCTTACGTAGTTGAATGAACAAGGTGATATATTCGAAGGTCCGGGAATCGAACGCAGGACTATCTGATCTCCCGTCCGCCCGCTTTCATGATGACCACCCGTCGGTTAATTATTGCCCTGGTAAAGAGCAGGAAGTAACAGTCGGTATCTCAAAACCTGCACTCCGCGAGGACCGGATATCGTCTTTTCGTGGGGCATAAATATCGCGCTCACCATTCATTGGTTGGATGGCTGCCATACCTTACCTCGAACTGCCGGAAAACAGGGGTAAGGTATCTCCGCCGCGATACCAGACTAGGCTACGTCCCCCACCAGTGAAACATGTGGTTAGTCCGCTTGTTTTGAGAAGGTTAACGAGAATTTCGTGGGGAATAAATATCTCCTACGATGTTTAGAGTATGACCATGATATTCTCCCGATTCGGAGGCCTTGAAGAATTGGATGGTGTGACAGGCGGCCTGGATTCGACCGACCTCTCTATTAGCTCAGGTTCCGCCGCTATTTCGCGGCGAACTCCGGCGGGGCTGCCACCATTTAGTGGCGAACCCTGTGCGTTAAGAGCGCACCAAGACTGCCAGGGGGAGGTGGAATAGCCACAAAATGATGGCGGACCGAGCAAGGTTCGTCCGCTCTCCCTGCAAGCGGCTCTTCGACGAGGACGCGAACTTGAGGGCCCGGGTCATGGAAGTCGTGAGGGGGAGCGAGTCGGCCGCGGCGTGCAACTTCAGGCGGCTCGGAAACTGCTGCAGGTTCAGAACAATCCGCCAAGCCTGCCGCCTGGGTACCCCGGAAATCAGCAGATTACATCCCTGGGCTCCTCGTTAGTTCCAATCATCGAGAATACATCCCAGTTCCAGTCTCTTGCACACGCCATGCCTTACCATGTCAATCCTTACTCCAGCTTTGGATACTCCTGGGGGCCAAACACTTCTTCCATCGAGACAATAATCTTCTACTCACCAAACTCGAGTGGCGAGATCGAGGTCGACGCCTTCGCTACGAACAGCACAATCCAGCACATGTACTTCGACAACCTCACACTTCTAGGGATCGAGCTTGCATGATGGCCGCCGAGTTCGAGCTCCCGCGTACGAAGCATGCCAGGGAAATCTCAATCGACGGGAAGATTCACAATGACAAGATGGGAAGGATGAATGGAAGTCAGGCACCATGAGAAAGGTCATGCGCGGTCTGAAGAGGATGGACCCACCCATCCTCAAAGAGGTCCAGATACCACAATTACATTAGACCACGTGAAGGATTGGACGGAAAGACGCCGGCGGACGCGGCAGGAATCGAGGTGCGGGGCGAGAACAAACGGCTCACAATCATCCAGAATGCCCTCTAAATCCAAGTGATACGCAACCCTACGTCACATGAGGCTTAACATTATCGTCATAGCCAGGGTTCTGATCATTCTCTTTGGGGCCTTAATCACGGGGTTTGAGTTGTCGTCTGGTGGTGGAGGCGGGATTTACGGCTCGGTACTCGCGGGACCAGTATTGGTCATTTTTGGTTGGTCATTATCA
>CAZAMW010000092.1:1733-5957 GCA_964486265.1 uncultured Nitrosopumilales archaeon
ACTATGGTTCGAGGCCGAAGAGATTCAGCAAGCGCTAATCCGGTTATGGCCCATCAGTTACCACCCTTCAGCCACAACCCGCTAAGTTACCAGAGCCCTTTAAACTCCGTTAATACATAAATGCTGTGCCTTACGCGGGAGAGATGATGCACGAGGGCTGTGCACGTTTCCATCAGCCACCTGATGCTAGCATTTAGCATGAAGTTATGCCCCACTGCTGGTCATAATTCAAAGGCAGACCCATGCCCAACTGTTGGACCTGACTCCTGTATGCCTGCTGGGAGTCAGCTAGGCGGCTTGGCCGGAGGCCCTGCCGTGCGTGCCTCCTTCCCCCGGAGGACGGACAGCAGGACCCCGAAGAGGAGTACGGCAATGGAAAAAGCTAGGGCAACGTGCATCCCATCGATGAACGCGGAAGCCAGTGGACCGCCGATCTTTCCGACGCCTAGAAATATCTGAAAAGCTGTTTGACGGGGTATCGACAGCGAAGCGATGAGCAACGCGACCGCGAAGCTGCATACCATCCCTATGTTGGAAAAAGTCCGAAGCAGTCCGGAGACTACTCCGTACGCACGAGGTGGCGCGCTGGCCATCACGGCGGAGCTGTTGGCCGGGAAGAAAGAGGCGTTCCCGGCACCGTTGAGTATGGCACCCGCGACAACGACGTAGGTGGAAGTCGTCAGTCCAAGCGTAGAGTAGACCAAGAGCCCGCAGACCTGCAGCGAGAGACCAGCAGAAGCAATCACCCGGGCGCCGAGCTTGTCTGAGAGCCTGCCGGCGAACGGCGCGACGAACCCACCCAACACGTATCCTGG
This sequence comes from uncultured Nitrosopumilales archaeon, assembly GCA_964486265.1. Classification (GTDB taxonomy): domain Archaea; phylum Thermoproteota; class Nitrososphaeria; order Nitrososphaerales; family Gagatemarchaeaceae; genus Gagatemarchaeum. Next base: position 2,549 of record CAZAMW010000092.1, read on the forward strand.
TATGAGCAGCAAGGCGGCCGACCAGGGGGTCATGTCGCGGGGGCCCTGCAGATACATGATAAGAAGAAACAGGACGGCGAAGCTGGCGAGGGACTGGAGGAATGCGGCCAGAAATGACGCGGCTATGATTCTCCGCTTCAGCAGTGACAGGTCCAGGAGCGGATGTGAGCTTCTTCGCTCGTAGAGGACGAATGCAGGAATCAGCAACAGCCCCGCGAGGAGTTCTGCAACGAAGTCCGTTTCTACACCCGAGCCTGTTATGTTCGTCATTCCGTAGAGGAGGAGGAACAGGGCGGCGCCGAGGATGGTTATGCCGCCGACATCTATCCTGGTCTTGACGATAGGGGACCTCTCCCTTAGCTTCAACACGCCAACGGCGGTCGCGATGATGCCGATGGGGAGGTTGATGAAGAATATGTAGCGCCAGCTCAGAAATGTTACGAACGCCCCGCCTACCAGGATTCCGAGGATAGCCCCTATGGAGTAACCCGCACCCGTGATACCGTACGCCCTGCCTCTCTCGTTCGCGGCGAAGGTATCAGCGATTATCGCGCCGGCATTCGCAGTCAGCAGCGCGCCGCCCAACCCCTGCATCACGCGGAAAGCGATGAGCTCCGGGCCGGTTCCTGAAAAGCCGCACAACAGCGAACCGAACGTGAAGATTGCGAACCCCAGGTTGTACATCTTGACCCTTCCGAACATGTCGCCGAGCTTTCCAACCTGAGTGCCGAGTATCGTTATGACGAGCAGGTATCCCATGATTACCCAGATCATGCTGATGATGTCCGAGTGGAGCTCCTGTATCATGACGGGAAGCGCAAGCACCACCGCCGAAGTGTCGATGCCGCTCATCATCACGCCGAGCATGATTACCACTATCGCGACGTCACGATAGCGCTTGGTGACTCCGACCTGAGGTCCTGCTTCCGACTTCGTCGTCTTCAGTACGTTTTCCTTGAAGCGTCCCCTCTCCGCGTAGTTGCTAATTGAAGCCGTAGATAAAGCCGAAAGACCTCAGACGCGCGAAGGGAAGACCCCCTGATCGCGACGGCAATCCTTGGCGTCGCCTTGGTCGGGCTATTCTTCTATGCCCCTGTAGTTCCGATGAACGTCGTTCTGTGTTTCGCCGTACCCTACGGTTCGGCTACGCCTCGCGGTCGTCCCACCTATTTTATGTCAAAGTCGACCTAGGTGGTCAGACCGCGTGGGCAGCTTTCAATTATCGGAACTGCTGGTGAGACCATCACAAAGCGCGGGATGCTCCGCTTTAAATCACCCACTGACTGCAAGAGCTGCAGCAGGTATCAGCGACTGGAAGGAGCCGCCGCTGGGTCTGATGCACCCATCCGGACCCGTGGCGAGCCAATGCCAGGCTCTCCACCCTTGTTGAAGTCTTTGAGAAGTTGGAGCAGCATCTCTCCTTGCTTGGTCAGCTGGTACATCTTCACGCTCCCGAAGGCATGGTCTTCATGAACCAGGCCATACCTGTTGAGGAGGACAATGTGGTAGTCGACAGCCTTCCAGTCGAGACCAAGTTCCTGAGCGAGCTGGAACCTATCCTTCGGTTTCGACAGAGAATCGAGCAAATTCATCCTCGTCTTTGCTCCCTTCATCTTCATGAAGAGGTCGAACAATCCAGAGTCGAATCCCGAGTTCTCCCAGCGCGACCTTACCCTGCCTCGCCAGATCCAGACCCCCCCGACGAATGCCCAGCTAACGGTTGACAGCGCAGGAGAGTTTGCGAGGAAGAACTGGAACGTCCACTGGGCTGGCGATTGGAGGGGTTGGGTGGCCGTAATGAGATAATTGATTCCGACGGCGCCTTGCGTCGTGTAAAGTACGTTTTGAGGCGTTGCAAGATGGGCGACAAGGAACGCAGTGTTGACAATCGCGAAAGACAAGATAGCTACGAGACAGACGTAGGAACTCCGCGACATCGGTTGAAAAGATGGCTTAGTTGATAAATACTTTATTCCGAGCGCTCGGAACTAACCTTAAGCCAACTTTAGCTCCATTGCTGGAAACAATGGGCAAGGGACTTCTTGGAACCGCTGCTGTGGTTGTCGCGCTTTCCCTCTCCTTGTTTGCAGTGTTCGTCCCGGTCAGCAAATCGCCGGTTCCCAATCCCGAGATCGGAGGAAAGCCTTGCGTGGCGGCTACCTCTCAGGGACAACTTGTCAACCTTGGATGCTATCCGGTTCCAGGCCATGACTCCTTGACACAAGCCTGGTTTGGCTTCGGGGCCTTCTCTGCTGGTCTTATCGGCTCAGGCTGGTACTACTCTGTAGGTCTGGCGAATTGACAGCGATGGGCAATACGTTGACAACGGTTCGGAGCAAACTATCAATCAAGAACCAGGTCCAGCGAAAGGTCGGCTTCAGGCCAGCAAGGAGCGCGGCCGGAGGAACGACGTTCATCATCGTCGTCGCTGTGCTTGTCCTGATGATAGGAACGATTGCTCTTGCCGTGCAGACATCACGGAGTTCTATGTCGTCAGCCAACGCTGACTCTTCGAGTCCGACCTCGAACGCCGCAAACGGAACTCCCTTGCCGAGTCCATTCACGGGGTCCAGACCTGTCATCGTCACACATCAGCGGTGCGGGACGGCCGCTACGGGCTTCGGTAGCATGTGCTCCGCTTCGACATACGACGCGGGGATGCCCCAGTCGTTCAACATGACGAACGCAGTCCGGCAATCGCAGTCGAATCGAACGGCAGTCACCGTCTTTACAGACTACTTCGTCCTTCCTGTGGACCAAGGAGATATCGCAGCGTTCTCTATGAAGTCGACCAACATCACGACCTTCCTGGGCTACTTCGCGGCAGGCGCCAATGATTCGACATCCCCATCAGAACTTGCGAGCACTGGAGAGCTCCTCTTCAACCAGACGGGCAACTATCAGACGTACAGCGGCAATGCCACGGCCCATCAGCCGGGTGCTTACGTCTTCGTCTTCTCGGTCCCAGCCCCCGAGTTCAACGACTCTGTTACCTTCCTCCTGATGGACTCGGCGGCCTACAACACGGGCATCACCATCAAGGTCGGGTCACCCGATATACAGCAGGTAACGGTCACGGACACCTTCCCGAGCGGAAACGGCGGCCAAGAGGGATTCGGGTGGTACAAGATTCCCATCGCAGTCTACGCTCCTACGATCACGCCTGTAAATCTCACGCCGTTCACCCTCAACCACGGCGGTTGGATGAAGATCGTGCCCTCCTACTTACCCGCAGTCGGTCCGCAGGGAGCTAACGCGACCCTCTACATGGTGGGTGTGGGCCCTACGACGAATCACTACAACAACTCTCTCTTCATCGGCGCATCCGGAGCCGATGGGCTCACCGGCGACGCGGTCATTCCCATTGAGGGGTCAATGAACCCAAATGTAATCAGTGGGACAGGGCCAA
>CAZAMW010000093.1:0-5864 GCA_964486265.1 uncultured Nitrosopumilales archaeon
GTATCGAAGAAGATCAAGGCGAAAAACCATGCCGCGTTTCTCTCCTTGCTCATCGAACGCTCCAAGCACCTGGCCACGAAAGACACCCGCCGCTGAGGCATCTGCTGGTTTATACGCCGGCATTAGCTCCGCGTACCGGCTCATGAATCCCAAGGTCGTAGTCATAACGGGAGCCAGCAGCGGCATAGGAGCCTCTCTGGCGAGAACCCTCGGGGCGAAGGGCCACCGTCTGGTCCTTGCGGCCAGAAGGGAGGAGCTTCTCAAGTCCGTCGCCAACGAGACGGGAACAGACACCCTCGCGGTGGTCACCGACGTCACGAAGAGGAACGACGTGGAACATCTCAGGGACGCGGCCGTCGAGAGGTTCGGTCAGGTCGACGTCTGGGTAAACAATGCCGGTCGCGGAACGGGCAAGACGGTCATGGAGGTGACCGACGAAGAATTCCAGAGCATAATCGACGTCGTGCTCAAATCGACGCTGTATGGAATGCAGGCGATAGTCCCGCACTTCCAGGCAAGGGGGAGTGGGCTTCTGATCAACGTCTCCTCGGCGCTCGGCCGCGTGCCATTCGTCACCTACCGCTCGGTGTACAGCGCGGCCAAGAGCGCAGTGAACATCCTGACCGCCAACCTGCGCGTCGACCTCGCCTCGAAATATCCGGGTATCCGGGTCTCGCTCGTCCTGCCCGGGATGGTCGACACCGACTTCCACAAGGTCGCGCAGACCCCGATGAGGATGAAGGCCGGCGAGCGCGTCGGGAGCGCCGTCGTACTGTCGGCCCAGGAGGTCGCGGAACAAATCGCCTCGCTTCTCGAGAAACCAGTCCCGGAGATGTACATCCCCGCAGGCGCTGCGGAACTAGCGAAGCAGTACTACCAAGACGTCGGCGCCTTCGAGGCTCGCATGGCCCGATGATGGCGCACCCATGCTCGCCTCGCCGTTGGAGACACGCCCAAACTCGTCTGGCTCAGCTGAGATGAACGCGTGGTGACCGCAATCCCCATTTTCGTGCAGAGACCCACACGCTGCGGTTGGTGTTAATCTACATCCTCGTGCGCCTATGCATCGGATGATGCTGTCCTTCTCGCTCCGCGATGTCCTTTTGTGGCTGTCTGCGCTCAGCATCCTTGGCGTCGCCGCTATGGGTGTCGACAAGGCGTCTGCGCGGCTCAAATGGGGCGAAAGGCTCAGCGAACGCTGCCTCTGGCTTATCGCGCTGGCGGGCGGGTTTCCTGGCATAATCCTCGGGGCGCTCCTCTTCCATCACAAGACTTCCAAGGGCTCGTTCTGGCCGCCAGTTGTCCTGACGGTGGTGCTCTGGGCTGCCGTGGGCGCCATCCTTCTCTCGCACGCCGCCTGATCCGACACTAGAGTTAAGAATTCAACAGTTCGCCTCCCACCCGAAAGTGACGAGCGCATCAACGGGAAAGCCTGAGTGGAGGAATCTGAGAATACTGATCGTCCTGACACTCATAGCCTTGACCGTGCAGTGATGGACCGGCGATACTGCGAACCTTTTCGTGATCACCTACACCGCGGCGGCCGCAAACTCGTTCGGCGGCGTCATTCAGAACATCTCAGGCGGAGGTCCGATACTCGTATGGCACGCTGCTGAGGGGCTTGCCATCTTCGCCTTCTCTCTCGCTGTCCTTGCGATGTCGCTGAGATCCAAGCCGAAGGGCATCGGGATACTCGCAGTCCTGGGCACTTTCATGGTGGCCTCGGCGGTCATAGGTGCATACCTCTTTGTCCTCTCGGGATTCCAGGACAATGCCGCGTCGGCGCAAATGGGTGGAGCTTCATCGGCGCGTACGCGTTCTACTTTATGGAGCTCTACTACGCGAAGTAGGGTTTTCGGAGAGAGCGCCGGATGGTGCCCTCTCGCAGAAACAGTTCGCCTGCAGATCTGTCTGAGAGTTTCTGCGGATGGGTTTCTGTCATATGAGCCGGCAGCTGGCCAACGGGCCGCAGGTGCCATGGTTGTTCCGGGTTCCTGTACTCGAACGGAGCTTGCGTTAATGGCCCCGGGTTCCTCTGGGGGCCGACCTCTGGCACAATCGGAACTGGATAGTTAACAACCGTAAAGTTTAGCATCAAATGGATGGGCAGGCCAAAATCTGTATATTTATACTGAAAATCCAGTTGTGCGGTTGATATTTATAGAGCAGACGCATCTGTAAGTCTTGAGTCAAGCCTTAAGTACGATGGCCGCCAACTTGGTGCAACGGTAACTTTGAAGAAGATAGAGGCGGTCATTCGCAAGGAAAGGTTCGAAGAGGTGGACGCAGCTCTGAAGGCAAGCGGGGTCGGTGGCTTGACGGTGGAGGAGGTCAGGGGTAGAGGCCGGACGAGGATCGTAACAAAGGTCTACTCAAGAGGCGTGTTCACGAAAGAAGAAGAGTACATCAGACACCTGAAGCTCGAGATCATAGTCAAGGATGAGGACGCTGCCAAGGTCGTAGATGCCATCATGAAGAGCGCTAGCACCGGCGGAGCTGGCGACGGGAAGATCTTCGTCATACCGATTGAGGAGATCATCGATATCGGGTCAAGGCAGACAGGGAAGGTTGCTGTGGACATGGAGAATTCCCCTCCTGTCACCGTCCATAACTCGATGCCAAACAAGAACTAGCGCTGCTCTAGTTCAATCGTTTATTAGCCGACTCCGCAACGGACCGGAAGGCTTGTCCGGACTGAACAACAACGGCTCCAAGACCGGGGGTGCCCGAGGACTGGGGTTCGTTGCTTTATTCGCAGCCTGCCTCCTGCTTCTTAGCACTCCAGCAGCGCTGGGCCTGAGCAGGCAGTCCGCCCCTCTGCCTTTCAACACGCTCGTCTATCCCGGTTACTACGTATACTACCCTATCACGGCAGACTCGAGCAAGTCCATAGTCACCTTCACCGTCTCGAGCGATGCGCCAGTCTCGACTGCGCTGATGAGCTCGTCGCAGTTCGGCACGTTCAACAACAGCCAGACGGACCTCTCCGACTCGCTCTATATCAAGAACGCAACGACGGCCCAGGCGAGCCTTAGCGAACCGGTCGGCGTCTACTGGCTGGTCTTCTATGCCTACGGTGGCACTGCCAACGTGAGCTACAACTTCCAGACCTATCCAGTCGACCCATACTATGCTGACCCCCTGCCGGCTCCCCAGCCGACCGGCGTCGCTTCCTTCGGGCTCTACAACTCTTCGGGAAACGGGGTGTCATACCAGATCGAGACACCGGAGGTGGTCGGCGTGGCCAACATCACCGCACTCCAGGCCTTCAACGCGACAGCCAGCGTGGACCAGAGCAACATCTCAGGGGCAACGCTCCAGCTGAACTCGGTCCTGGTCGTGAACGAGGCGGGCGGCTACCAGCAGTCATACTGGGTCCAGAATACGCCCGACTTTGTTACCAGCGCGTCGCAGCTCGCGTACGGAGACAACGTATGGAACTTCAGCGTCTCCGGTTATCTCGACAACAACACGATTACCTCCCCGGACGGCGGGACAACCTCGACCTTCCCCAACGGGGCGACTACAGGATACTACTACTCGGTAGAGGACAGCAACGCGACCTACACCCTGCCGATGACGCTGGTCTTGCTGATGAACGAGACTGTGGTCCGGGGTGAGGGTGTGGTAGTTGGCTTGGGAGCCCAGCTCCTGAACTCGACGGGGCAGGCATCCTCTCCCGTAGACTGGTTCGACAAAGCGACGATCCACGACCCGACCGCGCAGAGCGCCTACTACTTCGTGTCTGGCAACCAGACAGCGCCCGACGGGCTGTTCTACGACACGGAGCTCGTCTTCGGAGGCGAGAACAACGGAGAGGCAACGGACTTCACGCAGATGAACGCCTCGCTCGGAGTGTTCTACGACAACGCAACTAGCGGCACGCTGCAGTCCTTCCCCTCGCTGTACAGCTTTGGCGGTGACACGGCAGAGACCGCGGACAACCTCCAGGTCTCATACACGGGAGGCGGGTTCGCCCATGTAACGACCGGCACCCCGAACTACGTGTACCTTGGCACCGCCTCAGGAACCCTAGGCCTGCCGCTCACGATCTCCAACTCGACGACGACCAGCTCCTCTTCCAGCTCCTCTTCCAGTCAGGGTACGACGACGACAACACAGACTGGGCAGACAACCACCAGTTCCACGACGGCCCAATCTTCCTCAACTTCCCCTTCTTCCAGCTCGCTGTCGCTTCCTGTTTCGTACGTCGCGGTCAACCTGTTGGTCGCGTCGATGGCCGGCCTCGCACTCGGGCAGGGAGGTCGAAGAAGAGACCGCGCGGGGACCCGCTCTCTTTTTCGTTAGAACTGGGGGAGTCCGGTCTTACTGCGGGCGACCTTAGCGGGCCGGTAGCTACCGCGTGGCCAGTGACCTCAATTCCCAGGGTGGTCACCCTCTCCGACCTTCATTCTCTCTCCCCTCGTCTGGGAGTCCTTCGTACTCTGGACCCTGACTGTGCGAAGATACTCGTCGGCACGCTTCTTATGCATCGTCCATATGGTATACCTAGAAAACATGGGGACTCTATTGCTGGGCAGGTGGATGACTTAATTCCCTCGCCGAACTAGGCAGACCCGATAGCCTGGTGGCTCACGACAGGCAGACTCAGAACGTGCTCGTGCTCGAGCTTGCGACGATGGTCGTCGCAATCGCGCTGGCCCTCGCCGCCAACTACCTAGTGGTCTTCGACTTCCGCACCATCCTGAGTTTCGTCTTCGCCACGGGCATCGTCATCTGGTTCTGGTGGGGTTACGTGATGGACCGTCTAGCCTACCCACAGAGGAGCGGCAAGTTCCCGCTTGAGGACGTCTTCGTCCTGATCTTTATCTCGCTCATACCATTCTCTCTGAGACAGGGAGAGGTGTATGCGCTCTCTACCACCCTCGCGGCGGTCCTGCTCGCTTGGGCCCTAATGATATACGGGATAATCAGAGAGAACAGGGACAAGCTCCTGCACGAAGCGAGGAGGAAGCTCTCCCTAGAGGTGGAGCAGAGGGTGATAGTCGGTCTTCTGCTCATCGCAGATGCCATCATCGACCTCTCGAGGCCCGACATCGGGTTCATACTACTGTTCGTCCCGGGTGTTTTCGCGATCGTATGGAGCCTCGTCGCGTACTTCGCTGATGTCTCTCACACACACGCAGACCAGAGCCTTCTGCCCCACCACGCCTGACGCTATCCAACCGTTGGAATCTTCAGCATCGGGCCCGTCTTGCCTATCACCCAGATCTCCCAGCCGCGGCGAAGCGTCAGGTCGAGCGCGGAGAGCTTACCACGGGGGACCGCGAGGATCCTTCTAATCGAGCCCTCGCGCAGCACCGACGGTTCGAACCAAAGGCTCCCGTAGCGCTTCGCGTTGAACCTCCTCATGCTCGGATTGGTCTCGCACTCTGCTATGACCAGGCTCTCCGACGTCTCGTCCGACCTCAGGCCCAAGAGGTCCGGTCTGTAGCTTTCCCAGTGTATCCAGTTCGCGGGAGGGAACGCAGGCTCAGTCATCACCTGATAGTCCTCCGACTCGAGCTCGGCCTTCACTATCGCCTTCATCGAGCGATGGAGCCCGGACTCGGTCATACGCAAATCAAGCTGACGATTGGATTTCTGCCCCTTGCTCAGAAAGATTGGAGCCGGTGTGAAGTATTCGCTCCCGAGTCAGTTTCAGATTACCCTCCGGTCCGCTATGCGTTGTCCCCTACCCGGAATAGATAGCCCGGGACGCCAAGAACAGGTATGGATTCAGTAGTGCACTTCGAGATTCCAGCCGACGATGTGAAGAGGGCGTCCGCCTTCTACAAGAAAGTGTTTGTATGGACCGCAGAGGAGTTCGACGGCATGGGCTATTGGATGCTAGGCACGACGGA
>CAZAMW010000094.1:0-5814 GCA_964486265.1 uncultured Nitrosopumilales archaeon
GCCGTATTTACATTTAGTCCCGTATCCCGGCGAGCCCCGTGCTTTTGTGTTTAGAGTAATCATGGGGGCGATTATAAGAGCTTTCATGCAAATACGTAAAATTTATCTAGAAGTATGTTCCATAGGGTGCCCATGTCTACCGACGACAAAATCAAGTTCGGAATGATGGCACTGAGCGGGGCGTCAGTTGTCCTTGCGACCATGGGCGTACACCTGGGCCCGATCGAGATCCAAGGCTTCGGCGGCGGGTAGAGGAAACACTTTTTCCAGTTTTCCCCTCCCTCCCTGTTTCTGTTCTCCTTTCAGGCATTTTCAAGATTCGCCCGAGGAGTCGTTCCGCGGGAAGTCGGCGATTTTGACGGAATTTTCGCTGTCGCTAAACGCAGGACTTTATCGGATCTGAGCTTCGAGGGCCTTGAACTTCGCCAGGAGTTCTTCCCTGTTGAAAGTCCAGGTCTTCGTCGTCTCGTCGAACAGCTTGTGTGATATCGCAAACGCGTACGCGCTCCGCTGGTCCGCTATGAGAAACGACGCCCTGTCGCTGACGGGTTTCATGGCGTCCTGGAGGTACTGCAGCCCTTCCACCGTCTGTTCGCTCGGTATCGCAAGCTGCGCATGGAAGTCGCTCCCCGCACCTTCCATCCAGAGGATCGGCAGCCGGTCGAACTTGCTCAGCAGGTCCTGTCGTTCCTGGGCGCGGAGACTCTTTGCAAAGACGTCTATCCCGATGAAGGTGTGCTGTCTCTGCCTGGCCCGCTCCGTCACGGGGTCGTACTTTGTCCCCATCCAGTTCATCCTGTAGCCCTTGAGGAGCCGAGGCTCCACGTGCTCGGCGAGGTGCCAGCAGAGCGTCTTGTAGTTGATGTCGACGCCGTCGACGTTCTTGATGGCCTGCTGAATCTCTTGAAGCTCTCTCGAAGCGTCCGCCTGGAGTTCCTTCGTTATCAGCAGGTCGATCTTATCGAACTTGGCGCGATTAGAGACGGACGGCTCGACAAAGTGCGAGCCATCCTGTTCCTGTTGGAATGCCCTAAAGTCAAAGTCCCAGAAGCCTCTCTGGAAGTCGTAGTATTCCGCCTGCATCGGCTTGTTCCTGACCCAATCGAGCATGAAATACTCCACCGACCTGAACACCTCCTGCTGCTTCAGGGCTTCTATGAAATCGACGTATTCTGCGGAATAGTCCGCGGGGACGCTGGCCATGAGCACGTAGACATCTTCAGGAAGAGCCTTGCTGTAGTAGTTCACATAGCACAGCTCGTTCATGGCCTTGACGATCGGGCGCACGTAGTCGGCGTAGCCGGAACCCCACCGGACCTTCATGACTATCCTCTTCATTCCGAGGGCCTCGTGATTGACTATGGCGGAAATCGCAAAGTCATGCTCCTGCAGTTTCTTGTACCAATAGCGGACGGTCTCCTTGTGTCTACCCATCCTGCGGGCGATCTCAGGGATCCTGGGTCCTATCTCTCCGATTAGCTTGACCATCGCGGCGATGTCAGCGTTGAGGTCCTTCTCGTCCTGTGGGGGCTCTGCGCGTACAGGGAGGCTCAAGCGAGCAGCCTCCTTGCTGACGCTCTCAAGACCGCTTGCGTCGAACTCAATTCGTGGTCTGCAACCGCCTCTGACATGCCCGCAGACCACCCCTTATCAGACTTTGCATAAAATAGTTGCGGAGTCTTCTTGCATTTTGCGGCAAGGAGCGATTTGTTCGTCGGTTGTCGAATACAGGCACCCCTTGGTGAATGTTAGGGAGCTTTTTGTCCCCCCGGCCAGAGACCCCGGAGTGAGGAAGATGGAAGCAACTCCGTCCGAGCAGAAGGATACGTTCCTCAAGTCGGCGGTGAAGGAGTTCGCCCGCAGGGGCCTCCTCCTCTGCGTCCTGCTCTTCCTGATTGAAGTCGGGCTCTTCTTCGCCATCTCGAGCCTGCCGTTCTTTCCCGGCGAGCAGTCGCTCTACACGAACCAGAGCAACCAGATCGGCACGGAGTTCCAGAACGCCACGCTCTTCACGCAGTTCTCGGGGATATTCGTAAACAACTACAGGATCGCCCTGATAGAGATGGTACCCGGGATAGGCCTGCTCTTCTTCGCGTTCTCGCTCTATGCTACGGCGCGCATCCTCGAGGTGATATCGATCAACGACCACGCGTCGCCGCTTCTGCTGGTTCTCGTCCTGCTGCTCCTCTTCCCGCACAGCTGGATCGAGCTCCCGGCGTATGCCGTCGCCACAGCTGAAGGGACCTTCCTGCTCTACGCCATCGTCAAGTGGCTCTTCGACTCGAGCGGGCGGAACTCGGTCCGGTGGAGTGGCGAGCTCGGCCAGCTGATAATCAACGTCGCGATAGTGACGATAATGCTCGCGGTGGCCGCGCTCTTCGAGTCCGTCGAGATACAGCTGGGACTCTTGTTCTGGGTGACCTGGATACCCTTCGCGGCGATAATAGTCGTGGTGCTGGTGCTGAACCACCGCCTGTCAAGAATCAGAAAACGGCTGAAGGAAACTCAGAGCGTCGTGTCGTAAAAAAGAGGCAGATAGCTCGCATCTCCGGAAGGAGAAGGAGCTACTGATTATTGGAGAGGTAGCTCCAGAGTATGACCCCGACCAGCATCACTACGGAACCAGCTAATCCGGTGATCAAGGCGCCGGCTACGTCCGCGCTCACACCGAGGTTCGTGATCCAGTTGATGACCGGCGCTCTGACGAGCCAGGCTCCGAAGCCTAGGGCATACCCGAGCAACCAGAATCCGAACAGGACTGCTTTTCGACCCATTGTTGGATGACCAAACTACGATACGCTTCAAAGACAGTAAATGCCGCAAGAGTAGTTTCTCTTTACCGACGTGTCGAAATTCGTAGACGGAGTCAAATCATCAGGTGCGCGACGGTCAGAAAGTAGGCGGTCAAGATGCTCGCTCCCATCCCGAGTATGAAGGACACCGCTGTGGCCGTAAGCATCGACTCCCTCTTCCAATCGTCCCTGATGCACACTCGGAGAAGCATGCCGAAAAACTGCACAGGGTCGCTTTGCATTGGGTTTTGGAGCCCGCCGCCCCTAATTAACAGTTGTGAAAACGGCGTCTTCTGACTGAAAATCTTTCCGAAGCAGATAAAACAGCGCAGCCAAGGTGCGGACGGGATAAGAGTTGAACCCGTCTGCGACGGTAAAGACGATCGACCTGGGCGAATATCGACTGAACTACGCGGTGGAGGGAACGGGTCCCAGCATGGTCATGTTACACGGCGCGGACAAGAGAGAGGACTGGTCTGTCTGGACGCCGCTCATGGACCTTTCTGGGCAGTACACTCTCATCATGCCCGACCTGGTAGGTTTCGGCAAGTCGAGCCGACCCGTCGAGACCCCCGAGTACGGGGAGCAGGCCCGCGTGCTGCACGAGATGCTGGACAAGCTTTCTATCCCAAGGGCCGCCTTCGTTGGCACCTCGTGGGGCGGGCAGGTAGCGCTGGAGTTCGCAATCAACTGGCCGGAGCGAGTCGCGAGCCTCGTGCTCATCTCGAGCACCTACGACAAGAGCCAGCTCCAGCACCTGAAGAAGCTGAAGAAGCCCGCGCTCGTCATCTGGGCTGAAGACGACCTCGTCACCCAGGTCAAGGCCGGCTACGTCCTGAGGGACGCCATCAGGACGGCCAGGATCGAGGTCCTGGACCCCGTCGCAAGGAACCCACAGTACGATTTCACGATAGCCCACAAGTTGGAGAGATACCGCAATGACGTCATACTTTCGGTGATGAAGGACTTCCTATCCGACCCCGAAGGGAAGATAGCGGAGCCGCCCGAACTCGAAGCAGAGCTGAGGGGATTGGCGATGAAGGAAGAAAAGGAAAGTAAGTAGCAGGCCTCTACCTCGAGGCCATTGCGATTCTCTCTTGCTCGTTCTTCTTCTTGACCGCATAGCTGTTCGAGTCGCCGGTCGAGGCAAGGATGAGCTCGTCCGCCAGCACCTCTTCGACGCTCTTCATCGATCCGAAGGCTGCCTCGCGGACGCCCTCCGAGATGAACCTGAATGCGACATCGATCCTGCGCGTCGGCGAGATGTCCACCGATATGTGGTAGACCACGCCTCCGTATGACATCCTCGTCGTGTCCTCGTTGGGCGCGGAGCGCTCAAGCGCCTTGACAAGAACCTGGATCGGGTTCTGGCCGGTCTTGAGATTGATTATCTCGAACGAAGTCCTGACTATGTTGAGCGACTTTTGTTTCTTGCCGCCCATCCGCCCGGTGTTCTTGGCGTGCTTCTTGCCGAAGTGCATCATCTGGTTCGCAAGTCGCTCTACCACGTTGACCTTTGACTTGGAGAACTTCTGGTGCTCGTGCCTGCCTCCCGAGTGCGGGACGAGAGTCGGTCTGAGGTCGATCACGCTCGCGAGCCCGATGTCCTCAACCTTGACCTGGGTAAAGTCCCACTTGTTCCAGAGGTGCAGGTTGGGATATTCTAGCTTCTGGCTCATCTGTCTCTACCGCCTTGGCTTCTCCTTCCTGCCGTAGACCAGTTCATTGAGCGAAACGCCGTTGACCTTGGAGACCTGCCATCGTACGCCGGGTATGTCCCCCATGGCCCTCTTCATCGAACCGCCGATGCCCTCCAGCGTGACTTCGTCGTGCTCATCCACAAAGTTGAGAGCACCGTCTCCCGGTAGGAACGCGGTCACCTGCTTGCCGTTCTTTACGATCTGGACCCTGACGCACTTGCGGATCGCCGAGTTGGGCTGCTTCGATTCGATGCCAACCTTCTCGAGCACTATGCCACGGGCCTGAGGCGCCCCCTCGAGCGGGTCGGCCTTGACGTCCAGTCTGAGGACCTTTCTCTTGTAGTACTTGTCGCTCCAGCGAAGGCGCTGCCTGTGCAGTTCCATCTGTCGCGCCGAGAACTCTCCTCCTGGCATGTAGGTTTCACCCGTGCCGCCTGTTGTCTATAAAAGCATTGAGACGCTCCGAATGGGCTGTAGGAAAAACGGAGTCTCGAGAGCGCCAGGGAGACCGCCGTCGTGGGCTAGGATGAGGCCCCCGATGGCGATCGCGGCCGATGCGACATCGTCCAAACGTTGACGACGTCCCGCAAGGCGCTCGAGCTTGCTCCCAGATAGACTCAGAGCGACTGACAGTCTTGAGGCTAGCCTAGGAATCTTCGGGAGCTAAAGTTCGTAGCCGCGAGGGTCTCGCGCCGCAATCTCAGAGCGAAGTGATGATCTGGAGGTTGCCGATGTCGAAGTACTTCTTCGCGATGAGCCGCGCCTTCTCAGCGTTCCGCCCTCCCCTGCCCAGGACCGCGCCCTTCTTGCGAGGGTCCACCACGACCGAGGCGCCCTTGGTGCCGTCGAGCCTGTCTGAAATCCTGACCTCCATGACGAACCGCGGGTCGAGGGCGTTCCTTATCATCTCGGCGGGGTCGTCAGACCACTCGACCACTTCGACGGGCTTCTTCACCACGCGCTCTATGTTCTGAATGGTAGCTCCCTTCTTGCCTATGGCGAGCCCCATCTGGCCCTTGCTCACGATGAATATCATGCGGCCGCCCTTGTCGTCGACGATGCAGTCGCGAACGGTCGCTCCGCTCATGTTCTGGAAGATAGAGATTAGCCCGAGCTGGTCAGAGGAGAGCTTGATCTCTGTCAACACGGGTTCACGATTGTAGTAGTCTCAGGTCGGACTCGCTTATCGACCGTATTGCCACGGCGGAGACCTTGTAGGGCCGCCCGAGAAGCCTGCCGAGCTGCAGTGAGTTCCTGTCGAGGATCACGAGGGGGACCTTGTTCTTCTCGGCCTCCTCTCTGAGCCGTCTACCGGGCTTGCC
>CAZAMW010000095.1:0-5745 GCA_964486265.1 uncultured Nitrosopumilales archaeon
ATTGGTGCGCCACTCGTTCGCTGCCGCATTCCGGTACACGGTCGCGACTATCTCGTCCCCGGCGACTATCGCGCGAATGTCCCTCGGCGGGCGCTCCACGAAGTCCTGCAAGTAGTACATGTGCTCAATCGGGTTAGGGATCGACTCCTTCAGCTCGACTATGGTGTCGAGCGTCTGGACGTCCTTCGCTATGCTGATCATCCTCCCCCAGCTGCCCACGAATGGTTTGAGCACGATTGGGTAGCCGAGCGCCTCGGCGGCCTGGTCGACAGCCTCGGAGGAGAGCGCGACGTAGGTCCTTGGGGTCGGGACCCCCGCCTTGGCCAGTACCATGGAGCCGATGAGCTTGTTCCCGCAGATGTCTGAGACCTTCGACGTGTTGATGACATACGTGCCGAAGTTCTCCATTATCCTCGTGAGAAACAGGGAACGATAGTAGCTGATGCATCGCTGCAGTACGACGTCTCCGAACTTTTGCTTGGAGCGCTTGGCGGTCGCCTCGAAGAACAAGTTCCGACCATCGATCAGTTCCGTGGTGCATCCCGCGTGCTTCGCCTCCAGGGCAAGGGATTTCTCCTCACCCCTGATGCGGTCGAAGACTATTGCGATCTTCAACTACTCGCCCCAGTCCTCTTCAGCGACCTCGGCCGGCTTGAGCTCTACCTTGCCATCGCCCATCGATACGACCTCATACTCGGAGCTGCATTCCTTACACTGGACTATCTCACCCACGATGGCATCGTCCGGCACCGTAATGTCCGCGTCGCATTCTTCACATTTTGCTATCATGTTCTCACCTCGTTCTTGTTTGCCCGAACTTGTTTTTGGAGACGCTCGTCAGCCTGACCCAAGGCGCAGCACGCGGCGGCGAGCCACGATGAGTTCTGTTCCACGGATTTTGCGTCCTTGAGGAGAAGACGAGACACTGAGAGCGGGTTGGACCCGCCTGCACTTCGTATCAACTTCAGGGTTTTGAGTGCATCGAGTACGCTTTGGAATTCGTGTTTATCAATCTTTACGGGTTTTCCGGTTATTCTGGTGGAGACCTTGGCCATCTGCTGGGCTGCGGTCATCTCCAGGGAAGCGTTCCTCTCAAGAGAGGAGCGCACAAGCTCGCCAACGATCGCATGAGCCTGGCGGAAGGGGACGTGGTACTTGACGACCAGATGGTTCGCGAGCTCCGTCGCCGTCGACATGTCCGTGCTCAGCGACCTCTGGAGAGCATCCTCGTCGAACCGCGCAGAAGAGAGCATCTCAGCCATGAGGCTCGCGGACTCGGTCGCGTCGTCAAGCGCTCGCCAGAGGTGCGGCGTGACCTCCTGGAGGTCGAGGTTGTAGGAGTTCGGAAGCGCCTTGGTGATGGCCAGCATCGATGTCAGTTCTCCTATCACTGAGCCGCACTTGGCCCTGATGGTCTCAGCCACGACTGGATTCTTCTTTTGCGGCATTATGCTGCTCGTCGCGCTGTATTCGTCGCCGAGCTCAACGAAGCCGAACTCGATGGAGCTCCATAGTATCAGTTCCTCCGCGAGCCGGCTGAGGTCGACCATCGCTATCGCTGCAGCGGACGCGCTCTGTAGCGCAAAGTCGCGCGAGGAGACGGCGTCCATCGCGTTCTCGACAAGCCCGTCGAACCCGAGCAGCGCGGCGACGTATTCCCTGTCCACTCGCACGGACGTTCCCGCCAGCGCGGCGGCGCCCATGGGAGACTTGTTCACGCAGGAGTAGGCTTCCTCGACGCGGGCCACGTCCCTCTGGAGCGCATCGAAGTAGGCCTGGAGGTGGTGCGCGAGCGTCACCGGCTGCGCGTGCTGCAGATGGGTGTATCCCGGCATTATTGCGCCCTTGTGTCGGCGCACCTGCAGGACTATCGCCTCTTGGACGCGCGTAAGGGCGGCGCCCAGGTCCAGGAGCCTGACCCGGGCTTGCATCCTTATCGCGGTGGCGACCTGGTCGTTTCGGCTCTTCCCGAAGTTCAGGAAACCGGCCGTCTCGATCCCGATGGCGCGGACCGCTTGCTGCTCGACAGCGTGGTGCACATCCTCCGTTTCAGGGTCGAGCTCGGTGTCTGGCGGGAGCGAGTCGAGGAAGGCCAGGCATACGGAGGCTACCGCAGGTGTGACCTCCTTCGACCGTGACAGTGCGAGCATATGCGCCATGTTTATCGCCACGACATGCTTCGTTATCGGTGAATCGAAGCCTATCGAGGAGATGAAGTCATTTGCTCTTTTGCTTGAGCGCTTGACTCTGCTTCCTCTTAGGATGTTCGACATTCTTTCCTCTCGTTATCTCCGACGCCACCTTGGCTGCAATCCTCGACTGCAGCCCCCACAGCTCGATGAACCCGACGGCCGATGCCTGGTCGAACGTGGAATCCTTCTGGTAGGTGGAGAGTTTCGGTCTGTACAGAGAGTTCTTTGATGTGCGGCCCACCACGCGCAACCCGCCCTTGTAGAGCTTGACGCGGACGTTCCCGCTGACTCTTCGCTGGGTGGTCCGGATGAAGCCGTCCAGTGCGAACCGCAGAGGTTCCATCCAGAGGCCCGAGTAGGCCAGCCAGGACCATTCCCTTTCGACCCCGCTCTTGAAGGCGAGTTCGTGTCTCGTGAGCACCAGCTGCTCCAGGTCCCTGTGCGCCTCGATGATCGTCAGCGCCGCCGGAGCCTCGTAGACCTCGCGAGACTTGATCCCGACGAGGCGGTCCTCGATGTGGTCGATTATCCCGACTCCGTGCTTCCCTGCGAACTGGTTCACCCTTTTGATGAGCTCGATCTCGCCCAGCTCTTCGCCGTCCAGGGTCTTGGGTACCCCCTCGGCGAAGCCGAGTTCAAGGTAGCCGGGGGTGTCGGGCGCGTCCCTGGGCTGTGTGACCCATTCGAACGCGGCGACCGGCGGCTCGAAGTTCGGGTCCTCCAGTGGACCGCTCTCGATGGAACGGCCCCAGAGATTCTGGTCGATGCTGAAGACCGAGTTCGACGGCTTGATCTTTATCCCGTGCTCCTTGGCGTAGACCAGCTCCTGGTCGCGACTCATGTTCCATTCGCGCACGGGAGCTATCACCCGAAGCGACGGGTCCATTGCCCTCACCGTGACGTCCATCCTGACCTGGTCGTTTCCCTTGCCCGTACACCCGTGGGCCACGGCGGTCGCTCCTTCCGCTTCAGCCACCTCGACCATCTTGGTCGCGATGAGCGGCCTTCCAAGGGCGGTGGCCAGGGGATACTTGCCCTGGTACATGCCGGTCGCAGCTACAGATGGCATCACGTAGTTCGCGACGTACTCTTCTTTCGCGTCGAGCTGGAAGTGCTTGACCGCCCCCGTCGCCTTCGAGCGAGCCGCTATCTCCGAGAAGTCCTCTCTCTGGCCTAGGTCTAAGGTTAGCGTTATTACCTCGGCGTCGTACTTCTCCTGAAGCCACTTTACGCAGACCGAGGTGTCGAGCCCGCCTGAGTAGGCTAGGACTATCTTCTCTTTCAAGGAGTTGGTCCCTCTGTGAAACGTTTTTATAGATTTTGGCCACAATAGACCCAAAAGCAGGTGCTCTTGTCTCGAAATCAGCCAGCCCCGGGGCCATAATAGCGGCCGTCAGAGATGAAATCGACTACGACCTGTCCCTGCAGGACGCTCTCGCCAGGGACTATGCGAACATAAGCGCCGTGTCGAGGATGATGCAGCCGAGGATCTCGGAGAAGCTGGGCAGGCAGGTCAATATCGAGAGCATTGTAACCTCGCTCAAGAGGTTACGGGGCGTCTACACCGCCGCGTCGGAGGAGATCAGGACCGTAATCGCCGAGAGCGTCGTGAACGTCAGGACGCACGTCTCCAAGATATCCGTGGAGAAGACGAGGAAGACCCTCGAGGCCGTCAGCTCGCTTCTCGCTACCCATCAGCACGACTTCCTCCACGTCTCCGAGAGCATCTCGTCCATCACACTGATATTCGACCAGAAGCTACACAAGAAGATACGCGACAAGCTGCCAGACTCGGTAATTCTTGAGGAGGGGGACGACTACGCAGCGATAATCGTCCAGAGCCCCATAAGGATACGCACGACCCCGGGCTGCATCATCAACTTCTACAACCAGATAGCGAGGAGGCACGTGAACATAGAGGACACGGTCAGCTGCCATACTGACACGATAATAGTCGTGAAGATGCGCGAAGTCGGCAAGGCGTTCACGGCTCTGACGGACCTCATCACAGATGAGAGGAAGCGCATCGAAACCGGAGCTCTCGCACGCTGAAATCGGCTTTCCTCCGTCAAAGCGTTTAAAAACGGACCGATGGGAGCATATCTTCTTTAAGAGGCTTCATGGAAAAAACTGAGGCGGGGGATGCCGCTGTCCTTGTCCTGGAGGATGGGTCTCTCTTTCTTGGGAAGGGTTTTGGCGCTGAAACGACGAGCATAGCCGAAGTCGTCTTCACGACCGGGATGGTGGGATACCCCGAGTCGATGACCGACCCGTCCTTCGCCGGCCAGCTGCTCTGCTTCACCTATCCTCTCATCGGGAACTACGGTGTCCCGAGCATGAAGGACCTCGACTCGATGGGCCTGCCCAACCAGTTCGAGTCGGAGTCGATCAAGGTAAGCGGCATCATAGTACAGGAGTGGTGCGAGAAGCCCAGCCACTGGGCCTCGACCCAGACGGTCTCCGAATGGATGAAGAGCGAGGGGATACCGGGGATAGCCGGGGTCGACACAAGGGCCCTGGTATCGCGGATAAGGGAGAGAGGCGTGATGATGGGCGTGCTGGCCAGCGGGTCCGGCCTTGCGAACAGGAAGGGACTGCTGAAGACGCTCAAGGACTCCACGCGCTATGACTCGATCGACTTTGTGAGGAAGGTCTCGCCCAGGGAGGCACGGACCTACGGCGGCGGCGAGAGGACCGTGGTCCTGCTGGACTGCGGGACCAAGCTCAGCATCATCCGCAACCTGCTAAAGCGAGGCTTCAGCGTCGTGAGGGCTCCGTTCGATTACAGCTACGCGGACATCATGAAGCACGACCCCGCAGGCGTGGTCGTGAGCAACGGGCCCGGAGACCCCCAGCTCTGCCTGAACACGATAGCGGCGACGTCTCGGCTGATAGACTCGGAGATGCCGACTTTCGGTATCTGTCTCGGCAACCAGCTCGTGGGGCTGTCGCAAGGTGCCCAG
This sequence comes from uncultured Nitrosopumilales archaeon, assembly GCA_964486265.1. Lineage (GTDB taxonomy): Archaea > Thermoproteota > Nitrososphaeria > Nitrososphaerales > Gagatemarchaeaceae > Gagatemarchaeum. Next base: position 5,156 of record CAZAMW010000095.1, read on the forward strand.
ACGTACAAGCTGAAGTATGGTCACAGGGGTCAGAACAAGCCAGTCGTCGACCTTATCAGCGGGAGGGGCTACGTGACGAGCCAGAACCACGGCTACTCGGTCTCCCGCGAGACGCTGAAGAAGACGGAGCTCAGGCCCTGGTTCTTGAACGCAGACGACGACAGTGTCGAGGGGCTGGTGCACCAGAAGAAGCCTTGCATCGCAGTGCAGTTCCATCCGGAGGCTTCACCGGGACCCTACGACACGGAGTTCGTGTTCGACAGGTTCGTTGCGCTAATGGAGTCCGGAAGGTTGGTAGGTGAAAAGGTTCGAAACATGAAAGCGTGAGAAGAGCACTGGTTCTAGGGAGCGGGGCAATCAAGATCGGAGAAGCCGGCGAAAGCTGCTGAAAGCAGCCGCCAATTCGACTACTCCGGCAGCCAGTGCCTCAAGGCCCTGAAAGAGGAGGGGGTCACGTCCGTCCTCGTAAACCCGAACATCGCCACCATCCAGACCGACAAGAGGATGGCGGACAAGATATTCTTCCTACCGGTCAACACCGAGTTCGTCACGGACGTCATAGCGAAGGAGAGGCCCGACGCGATCCTCCT
>CAZAMW010000096.1:0-5709 GCA_964486265.1 uncultured Nitrosopumilales archaeon
GTCTCAGTCTGCTAGGGCGCGGTCGTGTTCGACGAACTTTCCGCTTCCGTGTTTCCGCCGTTTTCTGCTTCAGGCGTCAATCTTGCGGAACAACAGCAGTCCTCTCGCTAATTAACATTACCCCCCTTGCAAATTCGGGTTTATAATGAGCGAATGCAAACAGGACAGAGGGTAGGAGTTCTACTCGTCTAATGATTCGCCCCTCTTCGGTCGCTCCAAGCTAGTTAGCAGCGCACCGACTCCGAGGGAGAACCTCTGAAGTCTGAGGGCATCAGGCCGTGTTGATGACCATGCCTCTGCATCTTAGAGCCCCCTTTCTGGCCGAATGGCAGTCTAGAATAGAGACAACCGGATACTGGCTATGAAGTGGACCGACCTTCCTGAACTGACGAATTCCCCTGTCGAAGTCGACTTCCTGGGCAGGAAGAAGCAAGGACGCATAGTTCACCTACTTGGGAAGAGACACTATCGAGACGATACGCCCGCTACCCAAAAGGAATGCCCCTGTCTCTTCGCAGGGAAGGTCGGCCCGATTCTGGATACTCCGTGGATATCGTTGAAGCTGAAGGAGACTGGCGGCAGCGGCTAAGCCGATTAGAACGATTGCGCCGAAGTAGACCGCTATGCCAACGTGCGCCCACCGGGGTGGATCGAACGAAGCAAAGGCGGGCCAGAATGCAGGCATTATCGCAAGGCCAGCATGTCCGACGACTCCCAGAACTACTCTGCCATCGCTCTTCTCGGTTCGGCGTCCAGCATCAATTCTCCCGACGGCACCACTTTAGAAGCAGATCCTACGCTTTCAGGTAGCTTGACTTCGGTGTCCGTTACTACTACCTTCCAGGTCAACATGAGCGACGGCAGACCGGATGGCTGTTATCATGCGGTTGGGAGCAACTCATCCGATGGACTCGATCTTGCAGTCTACACATCGGCCCCAACATCAATAGCGAGCGGTAGCCTGATCTGCATCAGTGGTTCTCTCTCAGTTACAGGTACGCCTCTTACCTCGGCGCAAGACAGCGGGCCGTCATTCTCGGTTACAGATGCCTCTAGCGAAACGGAATTCTCTTCGCCATCCTGCGTACCCCTGCAGCGCCCCCCTTCAAGCGAAACAACACAATCGGCTTCTCAGGGGGTACAATGCAACATGTTCTGGCAATCGACACAGGGACAAGGGACTACGGCAAATACCATTCGCGCTGGGTCTATCTCATAACGGTAGTCGCACACATACCTAAAGCGTCTAATTTCCCGGCCTATGTCACAGTCGACTCAAGTTACGACTTTGCACTGACGGCAAGATCCTGTATGGATGGTGGCTTTGGTCGCCATAAATATCGGTCTGAGTTAACATTTGGCGTACGTCACGGTTCGAGGACGACTCTCCCCGGGTTTCCTACTCTGTTCTGCAGCACTCCGACGGCTTCGTTGACTGACTCTAGGGGGAACCTATGTGTAACGGCGTCTCCGAAGACGAACCGCCCCGTCTCTATGAGCCGCAGCACCTCCGGAATCTCCGACTTGAGATGGTCCTGCGGGCTCATTATCTTCACCTCGGGAACCTGCATGTCGTTGACGACGTGAACGGGCAGGGGGTCCCAACACATGCCGACCAGGACGGCTTGCCCTCCCTTTTTCACAGACGAGACGACATTCTTCTCACTCTCCGTTTTCCCTATCACCTCAAAGCCGACGTCCACGCCGCCACCGGTAAGCTTCCTGATCTGCTCAACCGGGTTCCCATCCTTCGGGTTCACCGTCGCGGTGGCTCCTTCACGACGCGCGATCCTGAGTTTCTCCTCCTCAAGGTCAACTGCGATGATGTCCGTCGCCCCCGCAATCCTGGTCCACTTCAAGAGGCTCAGGCCCACTCCGCCGAGACCGTACACGACGACCGATGCTCCCGGCATCATCTGTGCGTACTTGACGGCGTGATAGGCGGTCAACACCGCGCAGTTCAGCATGGCGCCTTCCGGGAACCCCACGTTAGCGGGAAGCCTGTGCACGTGTCTCCCTGGCACGACGACCTTCTCAGACCAGGAGCCAGGCGTATTGAAGGACATGACCGTGAAGTTGTCACACAGGTTGTCCTTCCCTCTGAGACAGTATTGGCAGCGGCCGCAGCTCTGGACGTAGTCCACTCCGACGCGGTCTCCAACCTCGACGTTCGTGACGTTCTTACCCTTTGCCTCCACGACCCCGGAGGCCTCGTGCCCCAGCGTTATCGGAGCCATCGCTGGAACTTGTCTCCCCGCGATCGTGTGCAAGTCCGAGTGACATATGCTGGCCGCCTTGACGCCGACCAGCACCTGATCATCGTTCACGACCGAGAGCTGGACCATTTCAAGCTTCAGCGGCTGCTTGGCTGCGTGGAAACGTGCCGATAAGACCTGTTCCATGGGTTATACTCGGAAGCGTCTCGACATAAGCCTTTGCGGAGATGGGACGAAGCTGGTCAGGATGGATAGAACTTCGGGACTGCAACGCCGAAGAAGACGAAGTCTAGCACGACCAGGACGGCCCAGCCCACGACCGCGATTGCGAGACCTCCGAGCCAGCTCGTCTCGAAGGCCGAGCTGTACGCTGCCACCCAAACAGTTAGGGCGAGAATGAAAGACAGTACGGCAGCGGCCGACCGCGGCCCGTCTTTCTCGAGATGCCCTTCGACGTCCTTCGAGCGAGGTATCCGAGGCGGATCCTTTCGCCCCCTGCCGAACCTGGGAGTCGCGAGGTTCCACCCGGGACCGTCGCTTCGGTCTGCGCAGCCCTCTCGGGAGCTACAAAACCTCTGATAGTCGCGGGCGGAGGCGTGAACAACGCCGCCGCTTGGGAGGAGCCGGCGTCACTTGCGGAGAAGCTCGGCTCCCGTGGCTTCGACCATCTCAGCAAAGGGCGCGTACCGAGAAGACCACGCGCTCTCGGCGGGTCAGCTCTGGGAAGAGATAGCGCTGAAGACGGTGCTCTGTCTGGCCGACGACAGGGGCATCATCTTCTCCTGTCGGGAGGTCGCGACCTCGGTCGAGGAGAAGCTCCCGGTCGTCGTCATGATCTTCGATGACGGAGGCTACACCGCGATGAGGGAGTACCAGCGGAAAGGGTACGGCCCCCGGTACATAGGCGTCGACTTCTCGGTCAGGCCCGGCTTTGTAAAGCTGGCAGAATCTCTCGGCGCCAAGGTGCCACGGGGAAGAGGCCGGATAACGTCGGTCCGACCGTCCTGGAGGCCTTGCGGTCCTCAAAGACCGCTGTCGTCGACATCAAGATAGTCCGCGACGAGGATGTCGTATCCCGGCTCTTCACGGAAGTCCTACAGGCAGTAGTCTTCGCGGCCAGACGCGCCGGCGCGTCTACTCTGGTGGGATTTCCCTGAAGTTCATCGAGATGTCGATGTGGCTCTTGCTCTTGTGATAGGCTTTGGAGATGAAATAGATCGCTCCGCTCCCTATCAGCGCGGCCAGGGCCAGGATCAGCGAATAGAAACCGTTGGGTCCCCCTATCGCCGAGTTGACGCCAGCGGTGTACGAGAGGAACGCGAAGAAGCCACACGAGACCGCCCCGACTATTGTGACCGCCGGCAGGCCCCCGAGCTTCCATGACGAAATCGGAGACTGCTGGTAGATTGCCCTGCGCACGAACGGGAAGACGGCCCCGGCCAAGGACACCACCGCAAGGATGAACGTGTACACCACGGTGTAGTTGAGGTTGGCCGACACTGCCCCGTAGTAGTTGGTCGCAAGAAGCCCGAGGAAGGTGATTACAGCCACGAACACGATCGCCTTGACCGGAGTGTGGAATCTGTCGCTCACGTCAGCGAACCTCCCCGGCAGAATCCTGTCGAACCCCATCGCCAGGATGATTCTGGTAGTCGCCATCCAGTTGGAGGGTATGATGATGACCGCCCAGGCGAGCAGACCTATGTTGATGACGGTGGCGATGATGACGTTGTTGGCGAGGAGGCTCGCGAAGAAGTAGGGGTTCGGCGGGACAGGGATCCCCCAGGTCGATGCCGAGACGACAGAGAGCGCGGCGACGGAGTTGAGCCACTGCTGACCTACCGCATTGATTAGAGCGAGCGCAAAGAGCGCGTATATGGTCGTAGCAACAAAATTGTTCCCCATCGTAGAGAGGAACATCGACCTCCTCACCTGCTTGACCTCTCCCGAGAAGTATCCCGAGTACTGATACCCGTTGTTGGCCAACCAGGCGAGCGCGAGCGCCCCGAAGGCTATAGTGCCGGGCGTGTACGAAATGTTCGCCTTTGTGATGATCGACTGGTAGCTGGTGTAGCTCCCCATGAGCCTGTCGAAGGTGGCAGCGAAGCTCGTCGGATTCGTGGAGAACAGGTAGCCCATCGCTATAACGGTGCCGATCATGCCGATGATCCAGTAGACTAGCTGATGTTTCAGGTAGTTCGTCGTACCCGAGATCATCGTTATCGCCATGTAGGCGATGAGGATTCCTCCAATCACGGTGACCCAGGTGAGGTTGGTGAAGACGGATGCGGACCAGCTGATGAGCCCGTTGTTGTTCGTCAGGGCTCCGATCGTGTCGAAGACCGAGAACAGACCATAGGTGACGAAGGTGTTTGCGAAGAAGCCCATAAAGATAGCATTGAAGATGACGTTTGTGAACGCCAGCGAACTGCCCACGGATGGGTGCAGTATTCTTCCTGTCCAGACGTAGTCGCCTCCTGAACGAGGCATGCTCAAGGACAGCATCGAGTAGAGCGCAGATGTCACGAGCAAGAACGGCAGCACGAGCACGAAGACTGCGGGGATGTTAGTGCCAGGAAAGACCGCGAGCATCGGCAAGTACGTTGTCGCGACGCCGAAGCCTATGTTGGTGACGGCGACCGTCGTTATGAACGCCTGCAGTGGAGAGATTGACCTTACGATGCCGGTAGCCTCGCGCACGAATGCGGTAGACCTACTCAACCTGCCCTTCCACTCGACCGCAACGCCACATAAGCTTTACGGACTTTCGCGCGCCTTTCCCGGCGCGTGGCTATCCGATCAGGCTCTTGATGTAGTCGGAACGCGCTGGCATCTTCTGCACGACCACGCCATACTCGGCGAGCGCGTCCTCCACGGCGTTCATGATGGTCGGTGTGGCGGCGATGGTAGGGGCTTCTCCTACTCCCTTCACCCCCAGCGGATTGGAATCGGTCGTGGTCTCCGTCCTGTCCCAGACGATCTCCGGCATGAGGTCCGCAGTCGGGATGCTATAGTCGGCGAGCGTGGCAGTGAGCAGCTGGCCGGTGTCGTCGTAGACGACCTCCTCCAGAAGCGCCTGCCCAACCCCCTGATAGACCCCGCCGTGGATCTGGCCCTCAACTACGAGTGGGTTGATAACCCTGCCGCAGTCGTCGACCCCGAAGTACCTTATCACCTTCACGGAGCCCGTCTGCTTGTCGACCTCCACCATCGCTATGTGCGTCCCGAACGGGAAGGTGAAGTTAGGCGGCGTGAAAGAAGTGTAGGCGAAGAGCGTGGTCTCCATGCCCTGGGGGACCTTCTCCCCATCGTACGACGCCCTCGCGACGTCTAGGAAGGTCAGCGACTTCGACGGAGAGCCTGCAGGGAATATTTTTGCCTCCCTGAACCTCATCTCGGTCTCTTCGACCGATAGCATCTTGGCCGCCACCCTGCCCATCTTCTCCTTGAGCTTCCTCGCGGAGAGCAGCGCCGCGCTGGCTGAGAGGGCCGT
>CAZAMW010000097.1:0-5699 GCA_964486265.1 uncultured Nitrosopumilales archaeon
ACACGCTGATGATGGACGTCTATGACAAGACCACGCTGGAGAAGGTCCGGGTGCTCCTCGACCGGCCGGCTGATGTCCTCCTGTCGGACCTCTCACCCAAGATTTCGGGGGCCTGGGACCTCGACCACTACAAGCAGATAGACCTTGTGCTGAGGTCCTTCGAGCTGGCGGACGACATCCTCCGCAAGGGAGGGAACTGCATGATGAAGCTGTTCGACGGGGAGAGGTTCCTCGAGGCGAGGAAGGAGGCGGAGAGACGGTACGCGACCGTGGTCGTCATGAAGCCCAAGGCCAGCCGGGGGGAGAGCTCCGAGATGTACCTAGTCTGCCTTGGCAAGCGCACGTGACGTCTCTCTCACCGCGTCGTCGAACTCCTCGACAGCGGCGTCCGTCTTAACCGAGAGACTCTCGAAGGGCTGCCTGGTGGAGCGGAACCCCGCGGAGCTGAGCTTCTCTAACAGGGCGTCCAGCGGTACCGACGAGACTCCCTGGCGCGACGCCGCCCGCTCGACGGAGTAGCTGAAGGGCGGGAACTCATCTGTCCCCCGGAGCGACGATACAGTCTCCGCGGAATCCCGCCATCCCTGTCCGTCACAGAACTGGGTGGAGCCTTTCAGGACCCTGTCGTCGCACAAGGGTCCCAGCCAGAGGGGCCCCGCGGACCTGACCTTCTTCCCGCACCTGGGACACCTCTGCACCGGTGCCTCCCCGCCGAGCCTTGATTGGCAGCCGTTGCACTGCGTCACGTAGCCCACATTTCTCTGCGACTCGTCAGACGGCCTCGCGCCCCTCGTCACCCTGACGTAGACCCTGAAGTAGTGGAGCGTGCTGTGGGCGGCTAGCGGCGCTACCCCGATGTCGTTGATCCCTCCCATCCTCGCGGCGAAACCCGCCAGTATCCTGATCGCCGTCTCGTGAACGAACTCTGACCTCGGTGCGGCGGCGCCGTACCTCCTGAGGGCCACCTCGGGATAGACGCCGCAGAGCACTGCCGCGTCCGTTGCTGTGAACGAGAGCACGGCCCCGTCCTTGGATGCGACGAGCGCGGCCTGCAGGTATGGCGCCGGCGTTCCGAACGGGTCTACGTCCACTGCGTCGAACTTCTCATCCCGCTCGAACCTCGAGTAGAGGTACCTGTTCGCCTCCGAGTGGACCACCTCGCATCGCTCTCCTAGGTGGTTCGCCCTTACATTCTTCGCAGCCACCGAGAGCGAGGCCCTGTTGAAGTCGACCATGGTGACCCTGACGGGGTCGCCCGCCTCCCGCGCGACCCTTACCCCGCGCGCCCCCGTCGCGGCGAGCAGGTCCAGAAATGTCGCGGGCCCTGTCGCCGCCGCGACGGCGACCGAAATGTCCCTGTTTAGCCTTGCAGCGGGGTTGAAGAAGACGGGGTAGGTCTCCGGAGCCTTGGATCCGAGGCTGGCGGGTGGCACCAGAAGCCGCGTCTTACCTTCAACGACCGTCTTGAGCTTCGGCGGCACGCGCCGCCGCTCGCTGGTGAAGCATTTAAGCCCACCAAGAAGCAACGCGATGGAATTGTCCTCCACCACGCGAGCCTGGCTGCTGACCGGTCCTCCAGGCATCGGCAAGTCTACCGTGATCACTCGAACGATATACCTGCTTCGCATGCAGGGTCATGGCGTCGGAGGTTGCCTCACGAAGGAGAAGCGTGAAGGGCGGGAGCGCGTCGCCTTCACTATGACCGACCTCATGAGCGGGAGGGAGGCGGAGCTGGCCTCGACAAAGGGGGCCCTGGGGCCGCGCGTGGGTAGGTACAGGGTCAACCTGAACACCCTTGCCGACATCGGGGCCAGGGCACTGCGCGACGCGGCTGCCGGGGCCGAGGTGATAGTGATAGACGAGATAGGGCCGATGGAGCTGACGAGCCCCGACTTCCGGAAGGCGGCAGACGCCTGCTTCAGTTCGCTCAAGCCCGTCCTCGCGATAGTGCACCAGCAGATGAAGGACCCGCTGATCGAAAAGGTGAGGGAGCTCCAGTCCAAGCAGATGATAGAGGTCACGCTCCAGAACAGGGAGAAGCTTGCAGAGAACATCGCAAGCGAGATACTCGCCCGGCTGCCCGAGCAGGCCTTCTAGGTGTCCGGCCTGGACAGTCGCGGGACCCGCGTCGGTGGCATAGACGAGGCGGGGAGAGGGTCGGTCATCGGACCGCTCGTGGTCGCGGGAGTATGCGCATCTGCCGAGGCACTCAAGGAGTTCGAGGTGCTCGGAGTCAAGGACTCGAAACTGCTATCCGCGAAGAAGCGAGCCTCCCTATACGGCGAGATCGTCCGACTCTCGAAAGCAGTCGCGTTCGCGTTCATTGAACCAAAGGAGATAGACTACTTCGTCTGGTTCGGAAGCAGGCGCAGGAAGCTGAACTTCCTCGAGGCGGTCCATATGGCGAGGCTAATCCCCAGGCTCGAGGCGGAGGAGGTCTTCATCGATGCCCCCGATACGAGCCCGACCAAGTTCGCGAAGGAGCTGACGGGGATGCTGGACGCCTGCCCCCCCATCGTGGCTCGGCACAGGGCCGACCGCGACTACGTCGTGGTCTCGGCCGCGTCGGTGGTCGCCAAGGTGGAGCGCGACATGGCGGTCGAGCGCCTTAGAGAGGAGCACGGTGACTTCGGGTCGGGATATCCTTCGGACCCTCAGACCATATCGTACCTCAGGGAGTGGGTGGTCAGGGAGGGTGAGCGGCCCGGCTTCTCGAGGAAGAGCTGGAAGACCTGGGACAAGGTCCTGGCAACGACGCTCGAGTTCTAGAGCTGCGATTTCGCCGAGATGAGCGCGTGGTCCTTGTCGAACGGGCTGAGCTCTATTATCTTCTCGACGGTGAAGCCGGCCTTCTCGAGCTTCGTCCTCTCGGTCCGAAACACCTCCCTTGGGTCCTTCACCACGTCAATGCTACGAGCCTTGACCACGAGGAGCAGTTTCCCTCCCTTCTTGAGGTTCTCCTCGCAGTTGGTTATGGCGATCTCGGTCTGGTCTGGCTGCGCTATGTCGCAGTAGACCACGTCCACCCTCCCCAGGGAGCCGAACTTCTCAGCCGCTCTGGCGTCTGCAATGTAGGGCACGACGTTCTTCCTGTACTTGGCGACGTTCTCCAAGAACTCCCTGCCTACCCTCATCGACGACTCCACCCCTATGACTATCCCATTCTGGCCGACGATATCGGACACGTGAGACGGCGTGGTCCCTGTGGATGTGCCAAGGTAGAGCACCCTATCCCCCTCTCTGATTACGTCCTCTCCAAGGCCCTTGATTATCGCGCCGGCGAGCTTCGACCTGAAGGGGTCCCAGGCCCTGTATTCCTTACCCTCTATCCTGACGAGGTCTTCGCCATACGTTCTCGCGCCCGGGACGAGGTTTCTTGTAAGCACCTCTCTCCTTCCGCCCCTTTCCAAAACGAGGACGTTTGTCATCTCTGAACTGTCTTTTCGGTGCCGCGCCCTCCTTTGGCTCCTTATACTTTACCCTGATTTCATCCAGCCTTTTCTCGAGAGTCGCCGTTAGCCCGCCCTCCTTTGCGCCGCGGTAGTAGTCTATCCTGGCCGCTATCGCGATCTTGTTGGCCAGCGCCCGCGCGATCTTGCCGCGCTGCCACTTCGGCGCCGTATGGACAGCGTCGTGCTGGAACAGTATGCCGTGCTTGGGAGGGCGCGCCCCCGTCCTTAGCGCCCTGAAGAGCGCCTTCTCCGCCCCAAGCACCTGGATGGTGCTCGCCGGGAGACGCGCAAGCCTGTCGAGACCGCCTGCCCTCGCTATCAACCTGGCCCCTATCGTCGCACCCGCCACATCCGACGTGTTCGGGGCGATCTTCTTCATAGTTGCCTCGACGTATTCGGCGAGCTTCTCGCGCTCGGCCGAGGCTGCCAGCGCCACCTGTGCGAGGCCCATCGTCCTCTTCATGTCGCGCTCCGCTACCTCGCCTCCCTTTGATTCAGATGCCGAGAGGACGAGCGCTTCGATCTTCTTCTCGCTGAAGCCCTTCCCCTGCAGCCTCTCATCGTCGAAGTTCTCCCTCGGACCGACCTCTGCCACTATCCTGCAGAGCAGCAGGTTGTCCGCCAGCAGCGAGGCGAGCTCAGGAAAGTGCAGGCCGTACCATTCGGTCACCCTCTCGGACGTGATGTTGGTGAATCGGTCGAGCTCGTCGAGGGCCTGGATGCCATGGACCAGCTGCAGGTCCTCCCTGGAGGACGTCTCTGTGATGCTCTCCTCGGCCGCCGCGACCGCCGATTCTCTCACGATCGCGAGCGCCTCGGCCTCGTCCTGGGCGAACCCTGCCTCGACCATTATCGCGAGCTTCCGGGAGCTGAGTCCCTCCCGCTCTTCGTCGCTGACCTGCGAGCTCGCGATGCCGAGCTTCACGAGCTCTTCGGCCGACACCGCGTCGGTCGTCCCCATGTACGACAGTCCGGAGTCCCTCGCCTTCTTTGCGACCAGCGCCAGGTTTTCAGTCTTGGAAGCGCCGCCCCCTTTCTGAGAAAACAGGACCTTGCCTGCCCGCAAGACCACGAGGCCTGCCTCGGTCTCGAACAGCACGGGCTCTTCGTTCAACACTATTCGCACACCGGCTCATCGAAAGAGGCTTAAAGGTTATCTCGGCTCTCTCCCGCCCGGTTGGGGTTTGGTGGAGCGGTCTCTTCGGGTGAAGGCGGCGGGTATGAGGTTGGAGAATCCGCTCTTGCTCGACTCGGGGATCGTCGGCGTGACAGTCGACAGCCTCACGAGGGCGATAGAGTCCGGCGCAGGAGGAGCGGTGTCAAAGTCGATAGGGCTGGAGCCGCGCGAGGGATACAGGAACCCGACGCTGGTCGCAACGGACAGTGGTCTGGTCAACGCTGTCGGGCTCTCAAACCCCGGTGCCCGGGTATTCTCAGAGGAGCTGGCGGCTGTCAAGGGTCGCCGCCTCCCGATAATCGTGTCCGTCTTCGGCGGCGGGCCGGCGGAGTTCGGCAGGGTGGTCGAGATACTCGACGGCAATGAATTCCTCGCATACGAGCTGAACCTGAGCTGTCCCCACGTCGAAGGTGTGGGCACCGAGATAGGTCACGACCCTGAAGTCGTAGCCTCTGTGGTAAGGTCGGTCCGGAGCCGCACAAAGAAGCCGGTCTTCGCGAAGCTCTCAGCCAACACGCACAGGATGGTCGACGTCGCAAAGGCCGCGATAGATTCCGGCGCCGACGGCCTGACCGCAATCAACACGATGAGGGCGATGACGATAGAGGTCGAGACTCGCAGGCCCACCCTGTCGCACAAGTTCGGTGGCCTGTCCGGGACGTCGATTCGCCCGATAGCCGTCGCAAGGATATACGAGCTCTACCAGGTGGCGTCTCGACCTGGGAGCACGCGGTGGAGATGCTCCTCGCCGGCGCGAGCTCGGTCGAGGTCGGGACCGCCCTCTACAACGGGTATGGTGTCTTCAGCGAGATAAACCGGGGGATAGCGGACTACATGGTCCGGAAGAGGTTCAAGAAGGTACAGGAGATGGTTGGAGTCGGCCATAAGTTCTGAAAGGATAAGAATCCGGAAGGTGGTGAAGAACGTACGGGAGACACGGGACATCAGCACGGTCTTCTTTGTGGACCCCGAGTGCTCGACGGCCCGCCCGGGCCAGTTCGTAATGGTCTGGGAGCCCGGGTTCGATGAGTTCCCGATGAGCCTCTCGAACTACGACGCCAAGGGCGTCT
>CAZAMW010000098.1:0-3924 GCA_964486265.1 uncultured Nitrosopumilales archaeon
GAAATGTCGTGGCGACCGGTTACACGCCTCTGACCTTCACCGGGACCACAGGAGCACAATACACGGTCACGGTCTATAACTATGGGCAATACATCTTCAGCCATTGGCAGAACGGGAACACCAATCCCTCGACCACGGTCGTTCTCACACAGTCGACGACGCTGACCGCGTCATACTCGACCTCAGATTCTATCACCGTCCAGTCAACTAACCTGGCGGGGGGCGTGATCACCGGCCTGTGGACCACGGTATCCTACAATGGCAACACGGTGGACACGGGATTCACACCGCTGAGCTATACTGGCACGGCAGGCAACACCTACACGGTGTGCGTAGGCAACTACCAGGATTTCATCTTCAACCACTGGGACAACCTGAGTAGCAATCCGTGCAGGACAGTGACGCTGACGCAGAGCGTGTCACTCACGGCCTTGTACTCCACCTGAGGTCTGAATTAGGGCGATTCCGCAGAGAGGAACCTTCCCTTCGGTCCCGTGGTAGATAGAACAATGTTCCAGTGTATATATATAGTCAGAAGGGCTCTATACCATTTAGAGAAGAAATAATATGAAATATCGCAGCAGGTCTGAGATAATTGCAATGATTCTGCAGGCTGCGAACAAGGGAGCGACGAAGACGAGGATCATGTACGGCGCCTATCTCTCCTATGCCCAGGTCCAGGAATACCTTAGTTTTCTGCAGCAGAAGGAGCTGCTTTCTTACGAGGAAGGAACGCACCTCTACAAGCTGACGGAGAAAGGTCTCCACTACTTGAGCGCGTTCGATAAGATCAACGAGATAATCTCTGTGAGTAATAGGGAGATCGTTTCGACGGCGGTCTCGAGCGAGACGCCCCTGAGCTGACCGGCGCTTGCAATCTTGTGACGCCAACCTCTCTCTCTTTCCTACTATGTATTCGCCCAGAACTCTTCTGCGATTCCTTATAGGCGCAGGGAGCTGAGGACTTCGCATGTCCTCCAGCACGGCGCGCGAGCTATCACTTTGCACTGAATGCGGCGGAAAGCTCGTCGTCGACTCCAGTAACGGCGAACAGGCGTGCAGCGATTGTGGGGTCGTAGGTGCAATCGCCTATCCGGTGTTCTCTCCTCAAGAGACGCCAGCCCACTTGCGCAGCGGGCCTCAATCGAACCTTGAGTATGACATACACCTTCCGACGCTCATCGGCAGAAACAACGTCGACGCCAACGGAAGGGCGATCCATGACAGGCATGGTTTCGACCAACTTAGGAGGCTGAACAGCATCACCATATCCAGGGACACCGAGACAAACAATGGCCGAAAGGCGATAGCCGACATCGACCGTATCACCTCCGCCATGGCGCTGCCTATCTCTGTCTCGAGTCAGGCGCAAGAGGTCTACCGAAGAGGGTTGAAGGAAGGAGTGATCCGGGGCAAGTTGATAGTCAACATGGCGGCCGCCACTGTCCTGATTGCGTCTGCGACTGTGGGAGTCTCATGTTCATTGGACGAGATGGAGCGATTGGTGGACACCGTGAACGGAAGGACGACCCGAAAGTACTATCGCCTTCTGATAAGACTGATGAATCTCGAGCCTGCGCGCGCCAGTCCCTCCACTCACGTCTCGAGGATAGCAGGCCGAGCAGGACTAAGCACCAAGGTCGAGAGGCGGGCGCTTGAGATCTTGGGGATAGTCAGTGATAGTCAGAGGTTGGGAGACAAGAGGACGCTTCCTCTTGCCGGTGCGGCCATATACCTTGCATCGATTGAGACAGGCGAGCGCATAAACCAGCTGCGCCTAGCCTACGCCGCTGGGACGACGCCCATCACGATAAGGAAGCGCAGTGCGGACATCGCTGTCATACTTGCAGCTGCGAGAGAGGCCAAGGGTCTGCTGGACCAGCTCAGAGAGGAAGAGAAGAAATCTGGTGCAGCGATACCGACCTCTGTCTCAGTGGCGCCCGTTCCTGTCAAGGTCCTGCAGATGACCTAGACCCTTTCGTGGGTCTGTCCATGGGCCCTAGACTGGGGCGGTCGTTAGCAGTTGCCATTGCGGCAGAACGCAGGAGCCTGGTCTACCCGCGAGGACAGGCAGGGCGTCAAAAATATCCGGAAAAGAGTCTAGAGCGCTTGATGAATCGGCCGGAGAGCCTGGCCGACCTCACGTGGCCGCAACTGTCTGCACTTGTCAGTGCTGACGAGACCTATTGCCCCTGCTCGCGACCCTTGGCTTGGTGGTTGACCGATCAGGTTCTTTGTCCACCTCCGTTATCGTACTTGGCGACTGGATGTCAGGAGTGGCATCGATGACCGCATTCCTTCGCGTCGTCCTTGCTCCTTGCTCTACTGCGCGTCTGTTTCGGGCATCTTCTGACTTGCTCATGCTAACGCTGTCAGATGAACGTCTATTATCGGCTTGGCATCCTTTCACGCTTAGTTTCATGAATATCAATCATCCACTGCTATCAATTCCGCTTCGAACCTAATGACGGAAAGGGTCCTTGACGCCTCCTCTATCCGAATCCACTCTCTATTGCCCATCCTGTTACTTGATCCCTCTCGGATTTGCCTACGGTTGCAGATGCAGCTGCTCGGAGTCTGAGAGAGAGGCCGAGACCGCGGGGCGTGGAGACGAACTACGCCGAAGAGGGTGTCTTGACGTAGTTCGCTTCGAAGGGGACTAGAGGTGGAGTCCGAACCACCCAAAGAATCCTAGCACGATTAGAACGACGACTACGACGATGACCGTCTCAAAGCCCCCGATACCTTTCCTTCTCAGACCTATTCTCTTGCTTATTGACATTTGATTCTACTCTTGGTCCCGGGTTATATGGGACAGCATACAATGCACTTGGGTTTCAGTACATAAGACGCAACGCTACGACAAGCACGGGGGGGACCTTCACTGGTTCAATTTCCGATTGCCTTCTCTACCGGGAACAATCCCGCGAGGACATCCGAGTACGGGGCGAGCCCACACTTGTCGCAGTGCGGCTGCAAAGCCCCTTCATTCGCGCTCCCCATGCAACAGGGCATCTTGATGTTGCCCCTATAGTCCAGCGGCAGGATCATCCAACTGGGGCACTTGTACCCCCAGTCGCCTCTGAGAAGTTCGAACTGTTCCTCCGAGTTGACCACGAAGTGCTTGTTCTCATTGCGACTGAACTCCAGGATGCTGTCGATGGTCTTGTTCCTCTCCTCACCGAAGGGAAGCCAGAGCGGGTCGTTGTCGATGAACGGCGTATGGAACTGGATGCTAATCCTTCCTGCGATATCATCCCACTCGCGAAGGACGGGGAGTATGTCCTTGTAGTTCAGCGTGTTCAAGGTCGTGTTGATATCGACTCTTCCGCCCGCATCGACGAACTCCTTCACGTTCTTTTTAATCCGAGCGTATGTATTGGGGCCGCTGATGCGGTTGTGGGTCTCTTCCGTCCCATCGATTGATATGAAGAATAGCCCGTCGATGTCTATCAGCGGGAACATGCCGTTCGTGACGGCGCTCATCCCGTTCTTCATCTCTTCCGAGAAGACCGCGATGACGTCTTTTCTGAGCATAGGCTCGCCACCGACCACGGTCACGTTTGCGATCCTCATCTTCTTGTAGGAGTTCTGAATGACCGTCCTCCACTGTTCGGGGGTCAGCTCGCCCGCGGTCGGTAGCAGTGCACGCACTTGAGGTTGCACACGTTGATTACGTCAGCGGACCCGAAGAGTGGGGTCTTGATACCTGCCCTAAGCTTGCCCCACCAGTGTATGAGGTCTCGACCTCTGTTGTCTCGAAGAGAATTTTTGACAGACCGGACGTGGTCCCCAGCGGAGGGGTTCGAAGCCAGCCCGGGCAGAACTTTGACAAGGTTCGGAAGGTTGACCACGTCCTTGTAGGCGGCCTTCGCCTTCTGCGCGTTAGACTTCTTTTCCAATTTGAGGTCTATGAAGTCCTCG
>CAZAMW010000098.1:4024-5679 GCA_964486265.1 uncultured Nitrosopumilales archaeon
TCGCCTTGACGCCTAAATCGACCGTCAGGCGACTAGTTCTTCTTTGTCCTGCTCTGAGCCTTTCCCAGGTTCTCCTTGGCCTTGCCCTGGGCCTGCTCAACCTTGCCCTTAATCTGCTCCGTCTTGTTATTCCTCAGCTTGCCTACCTCCTCGCGTACCTTGCCCTTGATCTGCCTGCCCTTTCCTTCTGCTTCATTCTTGTTCATGCGTCAGGTCCGCTCTGATTTTCATATGCGCGAGCGTAGAATGTTCTATTCGCTATAAGTAGAGCAGAACCAAACAGTCTTTGGAATAAATCATCTTGAGCATCGATGACCCTAAGGAATCACAGGAAGAATCAGAAGCGGTAGAGCAGGAGCACGAGGAGGCGGCGGCGGTAGACGTGGAGACAGAAGAGGAGCTGGATTCGGAGGCGATGGAGGACGAGACGGAAGATGAATCTGAGGAGCACGAGTCAGAGGAGATTGAAGACAGGGAAGACGGGATGCTGAGCGAGCAGAAGTGAAGCTACACAGTCAATTACGGTGAGTGATGTGGGAGGTAGATTTTCGGAAAGAAGAAATCCGTGGGCGTCGAGGTCAGTCCCCGACGCCAAGCCGACGACTACGCTTTGTCGCCCGTCTCGTTCTCGTTGATTTGCGTGGGATTCTGAGCGGGAGTGACGTGGTCTCCTTCTGCACAGGACGGCTGGCGTCCGGGGTCTTGAAGCCTGTGACCTCGACCTTCTTTTGACCTGTTCCGTAAGCCTCCTCGTCCTTCGTAGGCATAGCTGCATCATTTTGTTTCTGTGTTTGCTGCGACACGCATACTGATTTGGTCTCGAAGGCAAGTAGCTATGGGTCAATCGTTATGGGGTTCGCATATGTAGTATGACGATGGTGCGAACGCATGGCTCGCTCTTCTAGCTCCATCCAGCTCGGGTCACCGAAGGTATTGGCACCCGTGCTACAGGAAAAGAACAAGGACCCGTTCAATAAGGCCCCACGTAGGCGGGGCCGTAGTCCAGTTTGGTCATGATTCCTGCTTGGGGGCCTGGCGACGGGCCAAGATGCAGACGACCGTAAGTTAGAATCTCATCGAACTCACCACCTTGGCATGGGCGCTCAAATACCCCGGGAAGTCTTATTTCCATGACAGAAATCAATCGTCCTATGCCGATACCCCGAGTAAAGCGGCCGTGAATTCATTTTCGCTAATCTCTCTACGTTTGGCGGCTTTCTTCAGTCTTTTAAGCAGGCTTACGCTGAAGCGAAACGTTCGCGTCTCGGTTTTCTCCCGCTCCTGCATAGGAAAACATATGAATTATTTATGAAGATGTTAATTAGTATTCTTACAAAGCCCATATCAACTCGACATTTGCTAATTGTCGGCCTTGAGCGGACCTACGATTCTTGAGTATCTAAACTCCTAGAGCTGAAATAATATCCGTGCCTAGAACCGACGCGCTACTGCCCCACAGTTGCGTCATAACGTGGGCTCAGCCAAGGGCGTGATTGCTCACAAGCTTAAACACGCATTCAGTTTGAATGACACCCACGTCCTATCTGCAAGGTGTGCGTCAAATTAGGATGTGTCTGCCATGATATCCATACGCTGAGAAACCGCGTCCTCCCGCTAATGTCGCTTGGATTGTCACGTGGTAGACGCTGCGCCGC
>CAZAMW010000099.1:0-5677 GCA_964486265.1 uncultured Nitrosopumilales archaeon
TCGAGAAGTATCCCGCGGAGACGAGGTACTACGAATACAACCTGCACCAAGTCCTGAGAGAGTATCTGCCGCAGTTCGAGAGGTCGAGGCCGGACCGGATGTGGGCCGGGCTGTATTCGTACAATACCCTAGACAACATGCCATACGTCTTTGGCCACGAGGGTCTCGTCGTCGTGGGAGGCGACAGCGGCAGTGGTGTCATGAAGGGCGACTCGCTTGGCAGGATAGTCGACGCGTTCTATCGGGGAGGGGAGAGCTCCGAAGCCACCCTTTATGGCGGTCGTCCTTTCAAGACCTCCAAACTCGGCTTCAGGCGCCGAGACGTAGAGCGGGAGGACTGGATTCTCTGATGCAGATACTATCGGTCTCTCCACCTGGATTTCTTTACGGTGATCACGAAGAAGACGGCCGTCGTCGCCGCCAGGACGAACCACGCCAGGGCCAGGTCCAGTTCTGACTGGCTCAGCAGTCCAGCGGAGTTCTGGGCAATCTCGGAGGCGTAGGTCGTCGGCGAGAGATACGCTAGGTACCTGAAGGGGAGTGGAATGTACGTGATGGGATAGTAGACAGGAGGGATCGTCGAGAAGAGCGTCGTGAACAGCCTTGAGAACGCGTAGCTCTGGACGATATCCGAGGAGATGGTCGCAAGGAGGAAACCGAGCGAGACGGACGACAGGAACATCAGTGCCATCACACCCACGATCGCGGCAAGCCCGAGAAGCGTCGTGTGGACGTAGACCACGAAGAGCGCCGAGAGAAGCACGAGGGCCGGGGAGGCGTAGATTAGCTCCGAGAGCGTCATCCCGGAGACATAGACGAACGCGCTCGTCGGAGTCGCCACCACCACGTCCTGCAACTTGAAGTCGTTCTTGAGGTGCGAGAGGTCGGCCTGCAGCGATGTACCCGCAGAGAACATCGTCATCACGAGGCCTCCTTCGATCGCTTCGCCGAATAGTGTACCCCTGCTCGCGAGCGTGATTATGAGAAGGAACGAGAAGGGCGAAAGCACGGTGTTCAGCAGCACGACGGGATAGTTCCGCATCTCGTAGACCGAGTTGACCAGTATCGAGGCCAGGAGCTGGTTGGCGGTCTTGCTCACGGCGGCAGCGCCTCGTTGTTTCTCTCGTCCTCCGTGACGATGTAGTAGAAGATGTCATCGAGGTCCACCGGGTTCATGGAGAATGCCACCTTCCGGTCCACCAGCGCTCTGGAGAGCTTGGCAGCATCCTCCTCGGTCGTCATGACCTGCGTCTCACCGTCCCTCCGAGTGAGCTTCTCGCCTTCGAACGGGGGGAGGTCCACGCCCGTCCTGGGGATTCTGAGAGCGTACCGATACTTCAGCCTGCTGCGCAGCTCCTGCGTGGTCCCGATGGAGAGCAGCCTGCCGTCGTTGAGTATCCCGATCCTGTCTGAGACCGCCTCGGCCTCCTCGAGATAGTGCGTCGTGAGAAAGACGAACCTCTCCTTACCGAGGTCGGTCAAAACGTTCCAGAGCTGCTTTCTCGAAATCGGGTCCAGCCCGGTCGTCGGCTCGTCGAGGAAGATGATATCGGCGTCGGATGCCAGCGCCGTCGCGACGAGGACCTTCCTCTTTATGCCCCCGGAGAGCGTTGAGTTCATCCTCCTTCCGTACGCGTCTATCCCCACGCGCCGGATGGCGGCGTCGGCCAACTTCATCGACTCGGAATATCCGACGCCTCGCCACATAAGGTAGGAAGATATGGTCTGACGGGGCGTCATCCAAGAGACGGTTCTGCCCTCCTGTGGCACGACCGC
Organism: uncultured Nitrosopumilales archaeon; assembly: GCA_964486265.1. GTDB lineage: Archaea > Thermoproteota > Nitrososphaeria > Nitrososphaerales > Gagatemarchaeaceae > Gagatemarchaeum. The sequence goes on from CAZAMW010000099.1 coordinate 1,777, forward strand.
GATCCTGTTTCTCAGCTCATTCGCGTCGCCCATGACGTCGAGGCCGTCGATGGTGGCTCTCCCGGAGTTCGGCTCGAGCAGCGTCGCCAGGATCCTGGTCAGCGTCGTCTTTCCCGCGCCGTTCCTGCCGATCAGTGTGAATATCCCCGAGGTCGGCGTGGCGAAGCTCACAGAGGATAGGGCGACCTTCCCGTTGCTGAACCTCTTGACTATGCCATCGCAGACCAGTTCACCAGATGCCATTCGCCTTCATCCCTCCCGCAGCTGCTCCCTGTAGGCGACCCTCGAGAGCTCGTCGGCCTCGGAGTTCAACTCCCTCGGTATCCAGAGGAACGTTATCCTGCTGAACCTCCCCGCGACCTCCTTCGCCTCGAGGTACTTGTCCACGTACGACCACTCAGACTTGCTCGTGTACGCCTTCTTGCTGACCTTCCAGTTGCCCGCCATCTGGTTCGCGACCATCTTGGAATCGGTCCTCACCACGACTTCCTCGTCCGCGTACTCCGTCACCTCGAGGAGCGCCCTCACGAGACCGGCGTACTCGGCGTGGTTGTTGCTCACGGGGTTACCGTCGAACCCGTGTCCCCGCGTGAGCACCTTGCCGTCGCGCAGCACCACGTACCCGTACGTCCCCATCCCGGGGTTCGTCGGTTCTGCTAGACCGTCCACGAATATCTCAATCGTCGAGTCAATCACGCTGGTTTCTGTTATAGCCTCAGGGCCACGGACCCCTGAACCGTCCTTGGTCGCGAGCACCACGCCGGTTTTTAAGGTGTGCTGCTTTGCGAAGCGCCCTGCCTAGCCATAAATAATGCGGAGGGTCTTCCATGACTCGTGAAGGCCTGGAAGACGGTCGTCGATGCGCTCGTGAAGGAAAAGAGCGAGTTCGCTTTCGGTCTCGTGTCCGGCCCGTGGGAGTTCTGGGACTACCTGAACGACACCGGCATACGACCCATCCTCGTTCGGCACGAGCTCTCGAGCGTACAGATGGCGATCGCCCACGCGCGCCTCACGGGCAAGCCAGGCATCGCGATGAACAGCCCCGGACCTGGTGTGGCAAACATGTTCGCTGGGTTCCTCGAGGCGCACACTGGCTGCATGCCCATCATAGCGCCGGTCCCGTCCTCGGAGATGAGAACGGAGGGTATGGCCCAGATGCAGGAGACCGATATGGTCAGCAGCTTCAGGCCCGTCTCGAAGTGGGCGTACAGGATAACCAAGACCGAGAAGGTCGGCTGGGGTATGAGGAGGGCCTTCTCGCTCGCTACGAGCGGAAAGCCTGGGCCGATCTTCCTCGAGATACCCATCGACGTCGGGAACGCCGAGTACGAGGGTCCACCCTACAGGCGAGTGGTCCCCGGAAGGTCGCGTCCCGACGACGTTGACGTGAAGGCGGCCGCCAGGCTCATAGCGAAGAGCGAAAGACCTGTGGTCGTCGCCGGAGGCGGCGTCATGCTCTCGGGGTCGGGTGCGCTGACCCAGCTCGCCGAGTCGCTGCTCATCCCTGTCCTGACCACGGCGTCGGGCAGGGGTTGCATCCCCGAGGACCATCCGCTCGCCTTCGGGATGGTGGGGCTCTACCGCACCGCCATATCGAAGAAGGTGTACCAGGAGGCCGACCTCCTCATATCGGTCGGCTCCAAGAACGAGGAGTTCGCCACTGCCGCCTGGAACTACTACCCACAGGGGGCCAAGATGATACAGATAGATGTCGACCCGTCGGAGATAGGCCGGAACTTCATCCCGGACGTCTCGCTCGTGGGAGACGCGAAACTCGCCCTCAGGGACCTGGTCGCGGCCCTGACGACGATGATCAGGAAGGACGCCATACGCAGCCAGCGGGTCGCTGACCTGAAAAAGGCAAAGCGGGAGTACGAGGAGATGGTCGATGAGGAGTGCAAGACGGACGCCGTCCCCATCAGGACGAAGAGGGTCGTCCACGAACTGAACGAGGTCTTCGGGAAGAACACCATCCTTGCGAACGAGAACGGCTCCCAGGACCTATGGGCATACTACTTTCCCTACTACAAGGTGCTCGACGCGGGTGGGTTCATGGGGATGGCCGAGCAGACCTGCTTCGGGATGGGAGTCGTGGGCTCGATCGCAGCCAAGCTGACCCGTCCGGACATGAAGGTCGTCTGCACGACCGGAGACACCGCCTTCCAGTTCTCCATGAAGGAGGTCCCGACTGCAGTCCAGTACAGGGCTCCCGTCACCTGGGTCCTGCTCGACAACGCGGGTCTCGGATGGGAGGTCTACTACCAAAAGTACTGGCTCGAGAGCGGAAAGGTGACGGCGACCAAGTTCACGGCTCAGCCCGACTTTGTCAAGTTCGCTGAAGCCAATCACATCTACGGCGAGCGCGTCGAGAAGCCGGGCGACATCAAGGGCGCGCTCAAGCGAGCGCTGAAGGCGAACGGCAGCGGTGTGCCCGCGCTGCTCGATTTCGCCGTGGGTTCCCTCGAACTGCCTGAGGGATTCCACGAGTTCCACCAGATAGCCTGGGGCAAGCCGAAGCACAAGGTCCGGCACACGCAATAAAATCGGTCGCCGCAATCAAACCGAAAAAGGGGGGTGGTTGCCCTTTGGCGGGACAACCCGTCTGTCAGAATCGTAGACAGAGTCTACTGTTCTGTTGAATCTTCTGTAGATTCTTCCTCTGAGGAACCTTCCTCTGAGGATGCAGCCGCCATCGAACCATCCACGAGCTGTCCGCTCGCGTACCTGTTCGAGACCTGAGTGACCTTGATCCTCACAGTCTGGCCCTGCTTTGCGCCGGCCACGAAGATGACGAAACCGTCGATCTTCGCGATACCGTCGCCGCGTCTGCTGACGTCGGAGATAGTAACATCGTACTCCTTTCCGACCTCAACTGGCTTTGGCTTGAAGGATCTGAAGCCGCCTCCACTGCTGGAGCTGCCGAATCCACCGCGGTTATACCCGCCACGTTGTCCGAAACTCATCCGTTTTCACTTCCTACCTATGTTTCCGTCGGTGAAACCAACCCCCGGGGTCGTGTAATTAAAGGTTGTTCATCCCGCGTCCACGCCCCTGCCCCCGGCTCCGCAGAACGGGGCTCGCCGGCCGCCTTCATCAGGGCCGACACGGGAATCAGGGACACATAGGTGTAGCCGAGGGCGACGTAGGGGACTGTCAAGACGGCCTCAAGGGAAGGGATGACCCTGCGCAGCCCTCCAAGGAAGTACTCCCAAAGGACGCCGTAGACGCAGAAGGCCAGTGTCACACGCCCAAGGCTCCTGGCGTGAAGGCGCAGCGCCGGCAGTCCCAAGACCGTCATCTCGACCAGGATGAACGGAAGCGCCGGAGGGACGGCGACCCTCCCGCACCACGCGGGTATGCAGCCGGTCTGCTCCTCCACGAAAATCAGGGGGGTCGACGCGAGTACCAGCAGAAGAATCGGGGGGCCTCCAGTCTGCTAATGCGGTTGGCTATCTCGTCTTTGTACCTATACATCACGAGGAGGATGCCCAAGAGCAAGGGAACGTCGACGAAGACCCCGAAGACCAATAGCGGGCAGAAGGCAGCCTCGATATTTTAACAGTGGTCCAATTCGGGCTGGTCTCCGGAAACGACGGTCAAATCGACAGAAAGGTTGATTTACCTTCGCCGCTTCATTTCCCTTGGTTTTAGAGAATGCCTAGAGTGAGAGATATAATGACGACGGACGTCCCCCAGATCGACGCTTCCGCCAGCGTTCTGGAAGCGGTCAACCTCATGAACGAGAAGAGGAGGAGTGGAATCGTTGTCTTCGAGGCTGGGAAGCCCACAGGCATGTTCACAGAGAGGTCCCTGCTGCGAAGGTTCGTGCCGATGGACAAGAAGGCTTCGGCGGTCACACTGAGGGAGGTCATGGCGCCGCTCCTCAAGATAGACGCCGACG
>CAZAMW010000100.1:0-5592 GCA_964486265.1 uncultured Nitrosopumilales archaeon
CGGGCGTGATCTACAACGGGTCGCTCTACAACTACGGGTCGTCCCCGTACTACGACCTGGTCTTCGTCGTCTCCCTCACGCTGGGCTTCGCGGTGCTCTACCTGGCCGAGAACCGGTCAAGGAAAGGGCTCTCGTCGACCCAGCTCGCGACCTTCATCGCTCTGGGCATAGGCTTCCAAAACCTGACCGAGGGCCTCCTGTTCGGCTCGCTAGGCGCGCTCATAGGGCTCACGGGGGCAGCGCTCGTCGTCCTTGTCGGGTTCGTCTTTCAGAACGTCACCGAAGGATTCCCCATCGCCTCTCCGTTCTTCGGACAGGTCGAAAAGAAGGCCGGCGTGCTGGTCGCGCTCTTTCTGCTCGGGGGCGTGCCCACGGTCATCGGGGGCGCGGTAGGCTTCTACTACAGTTCGGACACCTTCGCGATGGTCTTCGACGGCCTTGCAATCGGGGCGATGCTCTACGTGATACTGCCGATGCTCAAGAACGCGTTCAAGGACATGGACTATGCCAAGCAGAGGATGGTCTACGCAGGGGTCTTCATAGGCTTCGTCCTGGGCTTCCTCGTCAACCTCGTCTGAGCGCTACTTTCCCATCCTTCGCTGCCGCTTTTGGTAAGTACGTATTGCGCGCAGCAGGTCGATCTTTCTAAAAGCGGGCCAGTAGACGTCCATGAAGATGAGCTCGCTGTACGCTCCCTGCCACAGCAGGAATCCGCTCATCCTCTCCTCTCCCGAGGTGCGGACGATGAGGTCGGGCTCGGGGTTGGGCAGGTACGCAGTGTACAGCCTTCCGGATATCGTCTCCTCGGTGATTGAGGACGGCTGCAGCGTGCCCTTCTTCACGTCCTCTGCGATCGACCTCATGACGTCCGTGATCTCAGTCCTTCCGCCGTAGGCTATCGCGATGTTGAGGAAGTGTCCGTCGTAGTCCGCCGTCTTCTCTTCCACTTCCCTGAGTATCTTGAGCAGCGGTTCGGGGAGGAGCTCGAACTTGCCGATCCCTTTCACGTGGACCCTGTACTTGTAGATGCGCTCGTCCTTGAGCAGCTTGGTGAGCCGCTCCTGAATGAGCCTGACGATCTCCTGGACCTCCTCCGAGCTCCTCTGGAAGTTCTCCGTCGAGAGGACGTAGAGTGTTATCGACCGGATCTTGAGCTCGTGGCACCAGTCGAGGAGCTTCTCGACGACGTCCGCCCCGTAGGCGTGGCCGAGCTCGACCGAGTAGCTCCTGTTCTGGGCCCACCTGCGGTTTCCGTCGAGGATTATCCCGATGTGCCCGGGGATGGGTCCGCGCTCGACCTCAGAGTTGAGCCTGCTCTCGTAGAACTTGTATGCTCCCGTCGCCTTGAGCACGCCGTCAAGCACGCCCGTCACTCCTTCAGGAGCGGACCCCTGCTCCGAATCCTGCTGTAGACGAAGGTGACCGCCGCAAACGTGAAGGCCAGGCCCACGAGTACGTACGAGATCAGGAGGACGTCGCTGTTCACCCCTCCAGTAAGGAATATCGCAAACTCGTCCATCGGCAGGTAGAGCAGCCCCAGGAGGACTATGAGCACTCCGTCTCTCCATACCCTGTTGCTCCCCCTCGCCAGGTGCGCCAGAAGAGAGCCTATCAGATACACGGCGAGTGCCGTCCAGAGGATCGACAGCGAACCTTCTATGTAGTACCCTATGATGTCGGGTCCGTATACGAGGAACAGGCTGGGGTTGTTCGTGACGTTCTCGATAATCGTCGGTATCTTCGAGTCAATGTACGTGAAACCGCTGGAGAGGCCCACGAGGAAGATGAGAGAAGCTGCCACGATGGAGAACATCCTCAGATAGCCGTAGGGCCGCTGGCTAAGCATCGCCACCACGGACCTGTCGATTCCGAACCCTCTGACGAAAAATGCCGTACCCACGATGAGCAGGATTGCTATGCCGGCCTCGTACGCCCTCCCCAGCAGGACTAGCACGCCAGCAAAGAGGAATATGACACCCGGGACACCGATGACCCATTTCGAGTACCTCGGGTCGAATACGAGCATCCTCAGATACCTGCCCAGCACCATGTAGGTCTCCTCCACCGTCCTGCTGTGCTTTACCGCTATCCTCACGACAGAGACGATCGGCTTCATCGACTGGAGGACGGGCAGCACCTGCTCGTCGTCAGCGCCGTCGCTCACCAGAACGATCCCTGTGAAATCGGCCCGCGAGAGTACCTTCTCCACCTCTCTCCTGATCTTGCGGTCGGCGTCGAGTCCGCTCTCGCTGACGCCGCATACCACGGCGACCTCTACGTCCACCTCCTGCTCCCTGAGCTTCTCATATTCCCGCACTGCGGCGAAGATGGAGTTTGCGTCCGCCTCCTCAGGGTCGGCTATGGCGAGGCCGGTGGCCGCCCCCACGACGCCGTCCCTCCCGTAGACGGGGGACTGGACTCGGGTCTTGCTCTCTAGGTCTCCGTCTCTGTCGACCGCAAGTACGAGGAGCCTCTCCTTCTGCCCGGACACGTTTCGGTTCGAATGGAGCTCGATACTTAAGCGCTATCATGCGTTATGGTGGGTGTCGAAGTCCGCGCAAGACACATAAGAAGGTCCGGCCCCATTACGGTCGACCTACATGGAGCTTCAGAGGCCTTGGCTCGGGTCTTCACAGGGTGGCGTCTCCCGCACCCTGGCAGTGCCAGCAAAGCCGCTGCAGTCTTTGATCGAGGACGTCGCTTCGCGTTCTCCCGGTAGCATCTGCCTCTCCTATCAGGGCGCTTCCTTCACCTACTCAGAGGTCGAGCAGCTCTCCTCCCGCTTCGCGACCGGTCTCGTCTCGCTCGGCCTGAAGCGCGGGGACAGGGTGGCCATCTTCATGCCCAACATGCCCCAGTTCGTGCTATCGTACTTCGGGACCCTAAAGGCTGGAGGAGTTGCCGTCCCGTGCAGCCCTCTCTACAAGGAGAAGGAACTGGAGTACCAGATCAAGGATTCGGGAGCGTCCTTCATCGTTGCCGCCAACGACATCGTAGGCGCCAACGACCTGTTTGCTCCACTCGAGGCTTGCAGGGGGAGGCTCGATGTCAGGGCTACGATAGCCGCCAGCGTCACCGATTATCTCCCGGGAATAAAGCGGACCTTCGCTGGGCTCGCCGGCGTGAAGAACGTCGGCAGGGCGAACACGGTCCGGTTCAGGCAGCTGTGCGACGCGAACGAGCCTATGACGGACCACGCGCCGGTTGACCCCGTAAAGGACGTGGCGGTCCTGCAGTACACCGGCGGCACGACCGGGGTCTCGAAGGGCGCTATGCTCTCGCACGCCAACCTGTATCTGAACGCCGTCGCTGCGGCCATGTCGCTCCCGCTGGGACACAACGACGTCGCCCTCGCCGCTCTCCCGCTCTTCCACATCTACGGCATGACCACAGCGATGAACGCCCCGTTCTACGCCGGCGCGCGCGTCGTCCTCCTTCCGCGCTTCAACGTCGAAGAGGTGATGAGGACGATCGAGAAGGAGAAAGTCACGAGCTTCTGCGGCGTCCCGACCATGTACATCGCCGTCATCAACCACCCTAACGTTTCCAAGTTCAACCTGCACTCGATCAGGTCGTGCATCTCGGGCGGGGCCCCCTTGCCAGTCGCCGTGAGGAAGCGCTTCATCGAGATCACCGGGAGCCGTCTGGTCGAGGGCTACGGTCTGACCGAGGCGAGTCCCGTCACCCACTGTAACCCGATAGGGGAGGGCGCTGTAGTGAAGGACGGCTCGATAGGGATGCCCGTACCGGGGACCGACGCGGCGATAGTTGACATGGATGACCCCTCGAAGCTCCTGCCGGTCGGGGAGGAGGGAGAGCTCACTGTGATGGGGCCTCAGGTGATGCTGGGCTACTGGAACAGGAAGGACGAGACGGACATGGTGCTACGAAACGGATGGCTCCTCACTGGAGACATCGCCAAGATGGACGAACAGGGCTACTTCTTCATAGTCGACCGTAAGAAGGACCTGATCGACGTCGGGGGATTCAAGGTCTGGCCTAGGGAGGTCGAGGAGGTCCTCTTCACGCATCCCGGAGTGAGGGAAGCGGCGGTGGTGGGGGTCCAGGACGATTACCGCGGAGAGTCCGTGAAGGCGTTCGTGATACTCAAGCCCGAGGCCAGGGGAAGGGTGACGGAGCAGGAGCTGGTCGATTTCTGCAGGGCCCATATCGCAAAGTACAAGGCCCCGCGGAGCGTCGTCTTCGTCGACGAACTTCCGAAGACCCTGGTCGGGAAGGTGCTCCGCAGGAAGCTCCGCGACAGGTCCGACTGGGAGGAGGACACGGCTAACACGCCTCAACGATCATAGCGACGCCGTTCCCGCCGCCCAGGCAAAGTGTTGCAAGGCCCGTCTTCTTCCTTCGTTTCCTTAGTGCGTAGACCAGCGTCGTCAGGACCCTCGCGCCGGAGCACCCGATGGGATGACCGAGCGCGACAGCGCCGCCGTTGACGTTGAACTTCTCCTCCGGTATGCCGAGTTCGTCTCTCACGACTATGGAGGCGGTCGAATATGCCTCGTTGTGCTCGAACAAGTCAATGTCCTCCACGGTCATGCCCGCCTTGTTCAAGAGTCCTCTCACCGTCGGAATCGGCGACTCCATCACGTCCTCAGGCTTGACGCCGCCCGTGTGATACGCTACTATCCTCGCTAACGGCCTCACACCCTCCGCCTCCGCCCGCTCCTCAGATGCCACCATCAGCGCCGACGCGCCGTCGCTCAGCTGGGATGAGTTCCCTGCCGTCAGCACCCCGCCGGGTTTGAAGACCGGTTTGAGAGTGGCGAGCTTCTCGACCGTCGTGTCGGGGCGCACGCATTCGTCGAAGTCGAACTTCACCGTCTCACCCGAAGTAGTCTCGATCTCCACATCGACCATCTCGTCGGCAAAGCGGCCTTCCTTCTCTGCTTCTGCCGCCTTCATGTGGCTCTCATAGGAGTACTCGTCGGCCTGCTTCCGCGAGACCCCGAACTTCTCGGCTATCCTCTCGCCGGTCACACCCATGTGGTAGTGGTTGTAGACGTCCCATAACCCGTCGTTGATCATGGCGTCGAGAAGGCGCGCGTCCCCGTACTTGAGCCCCCACCTCAGTTCCTTCACGAGATAGGGCGTGCTGCTCATGCTCTCCATCCCGCCCGCCACGACGAGTTCCGCATCACCGGCCTTGACCGCCTGGGCCGCGAGCATCACCGCCTTCATGCCCGAGCCGCAGACCTTGTTGAGAGTGAAAGAGCCCACGGAAACCGGTATTCCCGCATAGATGGCCGACTGTCTAGCAGGGTTCTGTCCCAGCCCCGCCGAGATGACATTCCCCATGATGACTTCGTCCACCTGCCTGGGCTTGATACCCGAGCGGATGATGGCCTCCCTGACCGCCGCCTCTCCGAGACGGACCGCCGGGACCTCGACGAGGCTCTTTCCGAACTTGCCGATGCCGGTCCTGCAGGCCGAAAGAATCACGGGTCGCGGCATTCCTTTCGTCCGGCGCTTCTTGGAGGTTAATAACGCAATCTCCCTTCTGCCGCTGCGAGCTTTCACCGGTGGCTCGCTTATTAACATGGCTGGATGAGCCATCCATCCATGGACGGCATCAGC
>CAZAMW010000101.1:0-5586 GCA_964486265.1 uncultured Nitrosopumilales archaeon
TGCACGGCGTGCAGCGCCCGCAGCTCACGTTCGGGTCGACGACGACGTGGTCCTCTGCGGCCACGCTCATGACGCCCTTCCCGACGGCGACCACCTCCCCAGAGAGCTCGTGCCCGAGGATGACCGGGGGCTTCGAGGGGTGGCGCCCTTCAAGGATGGCAAGGTCGCTGCCACAAATGCCGCAGTCCCTTACCCGTATCAGCACATCGTGCTCTCCGCTCACGGCCGGAGCCGGCATCTCCTCGACCGAGATCCCCTTCCCGACCTCTCTGAAGACCACTGCTTTCATCGCTATCCCGTCCTACGGTCGGAAGGCGACCTTCATCGACTTCTCGCTGATTGCCGTAGCCATCGCCTCCGCGTGCTCCTCCAGCGGGAACTGGTGGCTCACGACCTTCTCGAACGGTATCATCCCGGCGAAACTCTCCATCATCCTCAGCGCCTGACCGTAGGACTGTTCCGTCTGGCCACCGCTCCCGACCACGGTGGCGTACTTTCCCGAGACGTACTTCTGCACGTTGAGCGTGGTCGTCATGCCGTTGTCGCTGTAGATTCCGGCCACGACGTAGTAGCCGAAGGGCTTGAGATACGAAAGACCCTCCTCGACGACGCCCGGGTCGCCCGTGCACTCGAAGACCACGTCGGCTCCCTCCCCGCCGATTGCCTCCGCCACCCTGCCGGACCTCTCGCGTCTGTCGGTCTTGCCTGCGTCTATGACGAGGTCAACCCCGAACTTCTTCATCAGCTCCAACCTGTACTCGGGCATGCCAACCACCGCTATGCGTCGCGCCCCGGCGACCTTCGCGGCTATCACGTGCGCGAGCGCCAGAGGTCCGCTGCCCTGGACCACGACGTCACCAACGAAAGAGGCACCGTCCCCTCCCAGCTGCATAGAGTGAGAAATGCGCGCGACGGAGGTGAACCCTACCGCCAGCACCTCGGCATACACCGCGACCTCGTCCGGGACCGAGTCCGGGACGCGGGCGAGCTTAGTCTGCGGGAGTAAGAACATCTTCTCTCCGAACCCTCCGAACAGGTGCGGCGGGTCCTTCGATGTGATGCCCCATCCGTAGGTCTCGCCCCTCTCGCATGTCGGCCATCCGGGGTGCATCTTGCAGCCCGTGCACTCGCCGCAGCGCAGGTCTATCACCGGGACGACCCTGTCGCCCGGGCGCAGGTCGCCCCCCGTGAGGCTCATCCTCTTGGCCGCCCTCGGGCCTATGGCGGAAATCCTTCCGACAATCTCGTGCCCCGGTATGATGGGGAACTTGGTCGGCATCCCGAGAGGATGAGACTTGACCAGGTCCATGTAGATGTGCTTGTCAGTGCCGCAGATTCCGCAGAGGTCCACGTCGATGAGCGCCGTCTCCTCGCCCACGGCGGGGACGGGGAACTCAGCCATCCTCATCGACCCCGGCGCATCCATCACGGCCGCCCGCACCTTGGAGGAGTCAGGGGACGCGCCGGAGGCCATCTACTGAGGCACCTGGACCCACTTCTGGCTTCGGGCCGACTCGGCGATGGCGTCCATTATCAGGCAGTTGCGGTAGCCGTCGAGGAACGTCGCGCCCTGAGGTCCTATCGGCGTGCCCTCGTTGATGGACGACAGGTAGTGGTGGAACTCGTTGACGAACGTATGGTCCCATCCGAACCCACCGCCCTGGTTCGGCCAGTACTGCTTCACGTACGGGCTCTCCTTCGTCATGACGTTGACCGACCTCAGTCCGCTGCTGCCCGGGTTCTGCTCTGTAAGGTAGACGCCGAGCTCGTTTATGCGCTCCAGGTTGTAGCTGAGTGCACCCTTGCTCCCGTAGACCTCGAAGGTGAGGTAGTCCATCCTGCCGGGCATCAGCCAGGAGGTGTCCAGTGTGCCGAGGGCGCCGTTCTTGAACTTCATCGCCGCGACGGTGAGGTCGTCGACGTCGACCTTCCCCTTCTTCCCGGGACTCCCGGCAACGGGCCTCTCGCCGATGTACGTGGACTGCGCGCTCGCTACCGCTGAGACCTCGCCGACGAGGTACCTTGCGAGGTCGAGCGCGTGCGTGCCCAGGTCCGACAGGGCTCCGTAGCCCGACACGTCCGACTGGAACTGCCACCTCATCGTCGTCTCGGGACTGTCGTAGCCGCTGTTGGTGGTGAGGTAGGAGCCCTTGAAGTGGAGGACCTTCCCTATGGTCCCGTCGGCGATCATCTGTCTCGCCGCCGCGACCGCCGGGATGAAACGATAGTTGTAGCCGACCATGTGCGGGACCTTGGCCTTCTCAGCGGCGTCCAGCATCTTCTTCGCGTCCTTCGCCCGTCTCGCGAGCGGCTTCTCCGAGAAGAGCTTCTTGCCCATTTTCGCGGCGGCTATCATCGGTTCGGGGTGCAGGCTCACGGGCAGACAGTTGTCCACGACCTCGACCTGTTCGTCCTTGACGACCTTCTCCCAGTCGTCGTACGTGCGGGCGTAGCCGTATTTTTCTGCCTCGAAGTCGACGACCGATTTGGTGCGGCCGTAGAGGGCGACGAGCTTCGGGACGAGCTGCAGAGGATGGTAGACTTCAGAGACGTTGTTCCAGGCGTGGGCGTGCACGCGTCCTATCGAGTATCCGAGGACTCCGACGCCGATTTCCTTGGGCATGGGCCCGCTTCTCGCCGCGAAGGCGATAAAAGGATTCGTCGGCCCATCCCGCCTAAGGTTCTTTAGTCGACGGCCCGCAGCCGCGGTGCATTGGACAAAGTAATCGCGCCGGTCCTGTACGCTCCGAAGAAGATCAGAATCGAGAGGTTCCCGACTCCGAAGGCGGGAGAGAGGGAGGCCCTGGTCAGGATGGTAGGGTCTGCGGTGTGCGGGACGGACAAGCACGTCTTCAAGGCCGGAGAGATACGCCTGGGCCTTCCCGGGGACGTCGTGAAGCTGCCGATAATCCTGGGGCATGAGAACGTGGGCGTGATAGAGGACGTCGGCTCGAAAGCGGCTGGTGAGATGGTGACTGAAGGCGAGCCGCTCGAGGCGGGTGAGAGGGTGGTCATCTCGGCAGACATCGTCTGCGGACAGTGCTACTACTGTAAGAACATCTACGGATTCCCATGGTGCGTCAACCACAAGAGCTACGGTGACGTGATTAGCTCGAAGGACCCGCCGCACCTGTTCGGAGGGTTCGGAGAGAAGATGTTCGTCTTACCCGGGACCTACATGTTCAGGGTCCCGAAGCGTATGTCCAACGAGACCGCCGCGCTCACGGAGCAGATGGCGGTCGCCTACGGCTCGTTCGGGAGAGCGTTCCAGTACCCCAACGCCAAGGAGGGGTATGCGCCCGCCGACACGGTGGTCATCCAGGGCGTGGGCCCGCTCGGGATGTGCAACGCCCTGATGGCCAGGATGCTGGGAGCCTCGAAGATTATCGCGATAGACAGGTCCAGCTACCGCCTGAAGATGGCGAAGGCGCTCTGCGGCGCCGAGACCATCAACATAGAGGAGGAGACAAAGGAGAGGGACAGGGTCGAGGACGTCCTTTCGAGGACCGGAGGGATGGGAGCGGACGTGGTCGTGGAGTGTACCGGATTCCCGCACATCCTCTCCGAGGGGCTGGACATGATGCGCAACGGCGGGACCTACCTCGTGGAGGGAGCCTACTCGGAGAAGGAGCCCACGAAGATCTCGGCTTCGAGACAGATACTGGCGAAGAACGCCCGCATAATCGGCGTATCGGGGATGCCCTACCAGGCGTACGGCAGGGCCCTCAGGATGATGGACGCTTACGCGTCGACCATCCCATTCCAGAAGATGGTCACCCACGTCTTCGGTCAGGAGGATGCGACCGAGGCGATGGAGACCTCGATGGGCGCGGATTCCATGAAGGTCGTCGTGGGCCGGATGAAGTCCTAGGAAAGAGGCAGGCCTACGGGCGCCCCCGACTTCACCGAGTTCCAGGCAGCCAGGCCTATCTCCATTGCAGCCCTGCCGTCCTGGATGGTCGCCCGGGGGGCGCCCCCCTCGTTGATGCAGCTAACGAAAGCGGCCATCTCGTCGCGGTAGGCCTGCGCCCACCTCGAGCCCCAGTAATCGTGCCTCTCGTTGCTCATCCCCTCCTTCCTGTAAAGGTGCGTGAAGGTCTTCTCGCCCATCCCGATGATTATCCCTCCGTCGGTACCGACCACCTCCGACCTCGAGTCGAAGCCGTATGGGGTGTAGCCGCACGCGTCGACCTGCGCCATCGCCCCGCTGGCCAGCCGGAGGTTCACGACGACCGTATCGTAGTCGCCGTTCTTCCTGAGCTCCTCGTACATCATGGTGTTGCCGTCGGCCGAGACGCTCGTCACCTCGCTGCCGCTCAGATAGCGGAGGGCGTCGAAGTCATGGCTGCAGGTGTCGAGGAAGACCGAGCCGCTCCTCTTGGGGTCGGCGGACCACCCGGCCACCGTAGTGGGCGGGTCCCTGTTGTGCGCCCTGATGAGCAGAATCTTTCCGACCCTCCCCTCTGCGATCTCGCTCTTCGCCTGCATGAACGAGACATCGGACCGCTTCTGGTACCCGACCTGGAAAGTGATTCCGGACCTCTTCACGGCCGATATCATCTCATCGGCCTCCTTCAGCGAAAGCGTCATCGGCTTCTCGCAGAAGACGTGCTTGTGCCTGTCGGCCGCGGCCAGAGTAATGTCCTTCTTGAGGAAGGGAGGGGTCGCGACCACTATCGCGTCGACTGACGGGTCGTTCAGGAGCTGGTGATAGTCCGCATAGACCGCGTTCACGCCCAGCCTGGACGCCAGCTCGTTCGCCGCGGGAAGGTTGACGTCAGCTATTCCGGCGAGGCGGGCGCCCGGAACCTTGGAGGCGTAGTTCTCCGCGTGGAGCCTTCCGATCGCGCCGATGCCGACTACTCCGACCCCGATCGTCTTGGTCATCTCAATCCCTGTAAGGAGTGGGTATGTCCCAGTATCCGTACGAGTAGGTGCCACTCTTGGGGAAGCGTCGGTCGACGACGGTGTCGACCACCGAGACCGAGCGGGACTTGACCGCCTCTATCAGCGCCCGACGGAAGGATGATGGGTCCTCGGCCCTGCGGTAGTGAGCCCCGTACGCCGTCACGACCTTCTCAAAGTCCGCGAGCTTCTTGAACTCCGTCCCGAAGGTCCTTCTCTTGAGGCCGCGTATCTGCAGGTCCCTGATCGAGACCCAGCCGTAGTTGTTCAGTATAACGACGACGACAGGGATCCTGCACTCGACGGCGGTCGAGAGCTCGACGTTGTTCATGAGGAACGAGCCGTCTCCCTCGACAGCGACGACTGTGCTGCCGGGCTTGGCGAGCTTTGCACCCATGGCTGCGGGGAGAGCAAACCCCATCGTAGAGTAACCGCCGGAGCTGATATACGTCCCAGGAAGGGTGCTCATCCACTGCTGCGAGAGTATCTCCTGCGGCAACCCCGCACTTACAGAGACTATGCTCTCCTTCGGGAGGACGTCGCCCATCATCTTCACGACGCTCGGAATCCCCATCGGAGCGCTGGCCCAGAGCTTCTTCAGCTCCCCGTTCCATTCCTCCTTCAGTTCCTTTAGGCGCGAAAACCATGCGCTCTTCCTGTAGTCTCTCTTCTGGCTGAGCT
>CAZAMW010000102.1:0-5548 GCA_964486265.1 uncultured Nitrosopumilales archaeon
CCGACACGCCGCCGAGGATGATGTTGACCCAGGACCTGCGCTTCAGCCACAGCGAGTAAACGACCACATTGTCGACGAGACCGATGACCATGAGCAGGGCCGCGAGCCAGTTGAACCAGTATGCGAGGACGACGGAGAGGGCCGAAGCGACGAAGCCGAACACCAGGGCGTTCCGACCGCTTATCCTCCCGCTGGGGATTGGCCTGTTGCTGGTCCGTTTCATCACGCTGTCGATGTCCCTGTCGTGGTAGTTCGTTAGGACCTCCGCTCCCGCGGAGCCGAGGAATACCGCCGCGGTGCCGACGAGTAGCTGCAGCGGGGAGAGGGGCAGGCCTGACTCCTTGTACGCTACGAGCATGCCCGCGACTCCGGTGAAGACGAGAAGCAGGACGATCTTTGGCTTGATCAGCTCCCAGTAGTTCTTGACGCTCCGGAGGAACTGCATACCAAAGCCGTGCACGTCGCGTGCACATCATAAAGGTTCGCACCCAGCGGGGCGCACTAATCGACCACTAGAGCGACCGTGAAGCCGTCATAGCCCTTTCCGCCGACCGTCTGGATGGTGGTGGCCATGACGCGCTCTTCCCTCGCGATCGCTTCATTGAGCTTTCGCACGCCCGTGATGTTCGGGTCTTTGCTCTTGGCGTCGACCACCTTTCCGTCGCGGATGACATTGTCCACGACGATCAGCGTACCCTTCCGCGAGAGCTTGAGCGCCCACGCGAAGTAGTCCGCATTACTCGGCTTGTCTGCATCGAGAAACGCCAGGTCGAACGGCCCCTCGCCCTCGGCGAGGAGCTTTGGGAGGGTCTCTATCGCCATGCCCACGCGGATGTCGACGAGCTTGTCGAGCTTGGCGCGGACCAGGTTCTTGCGCGCGATTTCCGCATGTGACCTCTCGAGTTCGAGCGTGATGACCCTGCCACCGCGCGACAGGCCTCTGGCCAGCCAGATCGTGCTGTACCCGCCGAGCGTCCCTATCTCAAGAATACGCTTCGAGCCCTGCATCATGGCGAGTACCTGGAGCAGCTTCCCCTGCGGAGGAGACACGCTGATGGGGGGCAGCCCCGCCTTGGCGCTCTCCCGCAGCGCTGCATCGAGGGCGGCGTCGGGCTTGACTATCTTCTCGGTAAGATAGCGGTCGACCGAGGCCCAGGTCCCTTGGGACAACTTCTGGTCTCCACGCGGGGATGTTGTCTGCGCTTCCGGCTACCTAGCCCAGGGACCTTCCGCAGCCGGGGCACCACTGAGTACCCGGTCGCGCCTGGGTCCCGCAGGACTTGCAGACGAGCATGGAGCCAGAGGTAGCTGCCACTACGACCTCCTTTGGTGCTGCCTCTTCCTTTACGATGATGTGGTCAGAGACCCCCATCACTTTACTGAGCGGGATCTGGACTTCGGAAGCGTCAGGGCGCGCGACGACGAGAGTGATTGTCTCGTCCAGGGTGAAAGTGATGTCCTTCACCTTTCCCATCACCTTTCCCGATGAATCGATCACTGTCTTGTCCGCAATCTCTTCCTTGCGAAAAGACTTTGCTGATGACATGATATCGCCCGAGCATTTTCGGTAATTTATAAGTGTCGCCCAGGGTTTACTTTCCGACCTTGCCGAGCCTCTCTTCGACGATTCGTGGAACCAAGTGGTATGGCCATCGCGCGCGGGACAACGGTTATACCCTTACTCGGCGGCCCGTTCTCCGGCGGCGAGTCATGTGAAGTTAACGCAAGAAGAGGAGTCGATGCTCCGAACCACGGAGCAGCTTTCGAAGAAGATCGCGGAGAACGCGACAGAGACGGACCGCAAGGGATTGTTCCCAAGGGACAACATCCACCTCCTGGGGAAGCAAGGCTTTCTCAGCGCGATTCTTCCACGGCCGGTAGGACTGCAGGTCAGCCACTTGCTGTTCGCGCGGATTGTCGAAACTCTTGCCAGGGAGTGCGCTTCGACCGCCTGGGTGTACACAGTTCATTCCGCGGCGTCTTACAGCCTGTGTTCTGCTGGAAACGAGGCTCAACGCGAGAGGTACGCTCCGGGAGCTGCCGACGGCACGAAGTTGTTCGGATTCGCGGCGACCGAGACCGGCACGGGCGCGGGGATGGCAGGACTGCAGACCTCCGTCACGGCCGCCGGTGACGTGTATCTCCTGAATGGGGTGAAATCGTTCATTTCACTTACTCGGGAAGCAGACGTCTTTCTCGTGCTTGCGAAACCATCCGATAGCCAGCAAGGCTCGAACAATCTTGTATGCATAGTGGAGAAAGGGACACCCGGGTTCGAGGTCGGCGAGTCCTTCGAGGGCATGGGCGTGCGGGGGATAAGCTGGGGTGAACTTCTCTTCAAAGACTGCGCGGTTCCGAAGTCCAACATTATCGGAGACGCATTCCGCGCGATCAACTCAGGTGGGCACGTCGGCATGCTGGGTTCCTGCGCCATCTCCCTCGGGCTCGCCCAGGCTGGGCTCGATCTGGCTCTGAAGCACTCAAAAGAGAGGACGATCCTGGGTCAGAAGCTCGCCTCGCGTGAAGGAATACAGTTCCTGTTGTCAGAGATGGCCTCGGATGTGCAGGCGATGAGACAGATGCTGTACTTCGGGGCTGAGGAGAACGAAAGCTCCGCTAACGCGTATCCAAGCCTGTTGAAGATGAAGGTCTTCATAACGGAAACAGCGGTGAAGGTCCTGGACAAAGCCCTAAGGGTCACGGGAGCGACTGGCTACAGCAGAGGAATCCCGCTGGAGAGGTATTATAGAGATGTGCGCGCCCCGATGCTCCACTTTCAGACGCTGGAGACAGCGAAAAGGGCACTGGGATCCATGCTCTAAGAGAGCATACGGGAAGATCAAAGGCCTCCTCTGATATGGGACTTCAATTGTGAAGCTGGCCTGCGAGATGGAAAGACGCACATTCGTCCCTCACTCCTCGATGAAGGGCGGCGTCGTCGAGTTCGACGAGTTGTGTCTCTGCAGAGAGGTCGTGAAGCGCGTCTAGGGCAAGGGGGTCCAGCGGATGGTGGGAGGCAAGAGACAACCGTACCGTCTTCCACAAGGGGAGGAGCTTCACGTCTCCGACATTCTCGGCGGAATGAGGAAGAAGTTCGTGGATGTCGAGGTCGACGGCTACGCGCAAGGCGCGACGGCTTGAACGCTTAAATAACTGCGCGGTTCGGCTTTCCATCATGGCACTGACTGACCCTCTCCAATGGGTTGTGATCGCTATAGTGGCGGTCGTCTTCTTGATGTACGGGCCGAAGAAGATCCCTGAGCTGGCTAGGTCGATAGGTCTTGCGAGGAAGGAGTTCAACGACGCGTCGAAGAACCCGCTCTCCGCTGACTCTACCACGACCGTCGCCGCCGCTGCACCGGTAGCCACGGCAGCTCCATCCACTGGAGACGCACTGCTGGACACAGCTAAGAAGCTGGGTATCAGCACCGAAGGCAAGACACGCGACGAGATCTCCTCAGAGATAGTGAGCAAGGCAGCGTCGAACTAGAGCAGGGCTCTATCGGCGTAGTCCCAAGGTTTTCTCTCCCTGGTGGTCATCCCGTACTGGGTGTGCTGCACCGAATTATGCGGCAGCTCTCAACGAGAGCTTCCGCTTTTTTTATCCCTGTTATCATGCATTCTGACCCAGTAGGCTCGGGCCTGGCCTTCCCATAGCCGGAGAGGGACCTGCTTCACAGAAAGTTCCGCTGATTCTTAAATAGCGCAAAGATGTGATGGGGTCGGTTCGAACTTGTCCGCTCCCAGCAAGAACGTCGAAGGCGACTATGCGACGGCAGGCTTCTACAGCGACAGACCCGAGGCCTGGCACGATTTCCTCCCCGGCGTAAAGAGGCGGGTCCTTGTAAACAACTCGGCGGCCACGGCTGCTATGTTCAGGATCGTGCCGGGAGGTGAGGTGCCAGTACACTCTCATCCCCAGTCGCAGTACGGGGTCTGCCTCGAGGGGAGCGGCGTCTTTACCGTAGGCGACAGGTCCTGGCGGCTGAAGAAGGGAGACTCCTACTATATCCCTCCCTCGGTCCGACACGGCGTCAGGTTCGACCCGGGCGTCGGCGCAGTTCTTGTCGAGTTCTTCACGCCCATGCGGCGCGAGATGCTGAGGGAGACGTTCGCCTCGGAAGGCCCCTGAGTTCAGACATAGTCGAGGACACGATGGCGGACCGGAGAAATCCGGTGGTCCTTGTACAAGAGCGGTTCTGACCAGTTCTCGATCGCCCACAGAGCGAAGGTTCGCTTCTCCTCTTCGGATGCGACTTCTTTCTTGACGATCCGGTGCTCGAAATTCGGCCTGAGTCCGAGGGCGACCCGGATGTTCTTGAGCATTCCGGCCCTGACTATCGTCAGCTCGACCTCTGTCCCGGGCTTTCTGTTGGCTACATAGAACGGCAGGCGCTGGGCATCGGTCCTCAGACCGTCGGTCGCCAGTATCTCGTCCCCCGCCGACAGGTCGGCCCTCTCCGCGGGGCTCTCCGTGAGCCTGGTCGCCACGGTCAGGGAGGGTCCCGCCTTCAAGCGGACTCCCAGGAATCCCTCGTCTCGTGAGGGGGTCGCCTTCTGAACCAGCCTGAGTCCCGCGTATCCCAGGAACCTGTCCCAGTCGACCTCCATCCTTCCGCTGACGTGGGCGTCGAAGGTCGCCTCGGTCTGGCCACCCGAGGCGTCGGAGCACGCCTTCCTGAACTGTTCGTCGGTGAACCCTCGGCCGTCCGCGATATAGGTCTCCCTGTACACTCGCCTCATCACGTCGTCGAGGCTCTTCGTGTTACCGCTGGCGTGTCTTATCTGGAGGTCCAGCACCATCCCCATCATGGCGCCTTGCCTGTAGTAAGAGGGAGAGACGTTCGGGCTGTTCTCGTCCTGCCTGTAAAGGCGCACCCAGCTATCGAAGCTGGACTCTTCGGGGCTCTGTGCGCGTCCCGAGGGCAGGGACCTGACCTGGTTGATGTTGTCCACCAGCTCCTCGAGGTACTCGGACACCGGGAGTATGCCCGCGCGCCTTAGGATGACAGCCTCATAGTAGCTGGTTATCCCCTCTGAAACCCATAGAGACTTGGTGTAGTTCTCGCTCGAGTAGTCGAATGGCCCCAGGGCCACGGGCCGCATCCTCTTGACGTTCCAGGTGTGGAAGAATTCGTGACTGAAGAGGGTCAGGAACGACCTGTACTCTTCCGGGGGCTCGAGCCAGTAGTAGCTGCCGATACAGTGCGTGCTGTTGAGGTGCTCCAGCCCTCCCCAGCCTTCGCCTGCGAAGTCCGCGAGAAAGACGTACCTCCGGTAGGGGACGTCGCCGAAAATTGGTATCGTGCTCTCGACTATCCTCCTGATGTCGCTCACCAGCGACTCCTCGTCGATCGCTTTCTGCGCGAATATCGAGACCTCGTGCCAAGCTTCCATGGCGCGAAACTGGTGCACGTGCATGTTGCCCATCTCGATGGGCGAGTCGACGAGTACGTCGTAGTCGGCGGCGGTGAAAGTCCAGTCGTCGCCGACCCTCTCCATGCCGGTAGAGACGGTCTTCCATCCGGAGTACGGGGTCAGGTGGACG
>CAZAMW010000103.1:0-5490 GCA_964486265.1 uncultured Nitrosopumilales archaeon
TGATATATCTTGAGCTAGTAGAGCCCGCCACTTCTTCTGTCCAGATATTCGCCAATTACAGGTACCCGTTCTCCTTTGAGGCCAACATCTACGTGATATTCTTCGCCGCGTACGCGGTCCACTTTTTCTACAGGCTGGCGAGACCTAGGCTTTCAGTACCCGCCGACCCGATGTCGGGCAGCAAATGGAATTACTTTGGGATGGGGCTGAGGACCGTTTTCCTGCTGGTAGTGGGGGCGTCGTACCTGACGGGCGCGATGATAGCCACCCCACAGATCTTCTCTCCGCTGACCTCTATCACCGGACCCACGCTGGAGTTCGCCAACTTCGTCCACGACACATCAGCTTACCTCCTGATAGCGTTCGGAATCGGTATCGTCGCCTACGAGCTCGTGAAGATAGCCCGCAAGAAATCCACGTTCAAGGGCTGGCTTTGGGGTGCGAGGTATCCCGAGATAAAGCTCCTCTACTGGGTGATCGCGATAGGGGTGATCGCCCAGGGAATACTGGGGTTGTACCTGCTGGGAACCATATCACCATACGGGCCGTTCGCTATACTAGGCAACAACACGTACGCTCTGGAGGACTTCATAAGACACGTACACGGTCCGATGGGAGCTGTGCTGATATCCCTCTTCTTCGGGCACATATATCTCAGGATCAGGCCGGAATTCAGCGTCCGGTAACCTTACAGGCAATAAACCGGCTCGTGCACGCGGGGAACCTGTGAGGGCGAGAAAATGCCTGAGAAGGAGACGCCCACAGCGTTCGACCGAAGGAAACTTCTCCGCGAGATGATTCCGATTGCAGTAGGGGCATATTCAAGTTACCGGAAGGTCATCGGTGGCCTGTCACCGGATCGCCTCATCGCTAACATGGTCCGGGGCCGTCAAGCGGCGGCGCCGCAGTCGTTGAAAAAGGTCTCTGAGGAGGACCTGCTCGCTGAGATACGCGGGATGGACGTCAAGGTTCTTGCGAAGGGGATAATCTCTCTCCGACTGACGATGGACCAGGTTTTCGGCTTCATAGAAGACAGGTTGCATATGGCTTTCGCAGCTGAGGGAGGAGGAGATGCCACGCTCGTCAGGAGCGGTCTTGAACAGGCTACAATGGCTCTCCCTAGTAGGCGGGTGTCCGTTAGGATTTTGCCGACGCTGACCCAGCCAACCGAAGATTCCATTAGAGAAGCTGCAATCCTGGATTCCTCGGAGACTTGGGTCTTCACACTTGCCGGGAGTAAGGAGGTCGATTTTCCACTCGAGCCGCTCTTTCTCTCCGAGAGCCTGGTGCTCTTCAATCACTTCAGGGTCGCCCCGCTCAGCAGCGTGCTATCGGGCCTCTTCCAGAAGCATTTCGACGTGGTCATCACCCGAAGGAGCGGTGAACATGTCATCATCATGCTAAATCAGAAATAGCGCCTCGCAATCCGCATCCGGACAGAGCCGACTGGGCTAGGACGATACCGAGGGAGAGCTTCGAGCCTGTCGAGGACCGCACCTCGTTGCTCGGGGAGAAGAGGACGCTCTACGCCTTCTGCACCAGCGTGAGGATGAAGCACCTGGATGGGACGAAGATGAAGATGGCCGTGTCCTGCAGGGACGAGGGGCTCGAAGCGGTCGGCGTCGGTCTTCCGCTGATCGCTTATCTTGCTTACCAGACTGCATTGGACAGGAAAAGGGACAGCAGTCGAGAATCACCGTCAAATTTGCCTCGTGATTCCAGAGTCGCGCTGGCGGGGGCGAGCACAGGTCTTGCGGCGGTGGAGGTCGTTCTGGTCTTCGGGTATCCCTACCTCCCCCTGCCCGTCGCCGCGGTGCCCGTCGCGCTGTCCCTTACCCTGATCACCTTCTTCAGGCGTTAGCGGGTTCACGGCCTGACGGAGGGGCAACTGTCAGACGTGCGACAGCTTGATCATGTCCGAGAGGTGGGTCTCGAGCCCGTACCTCTCCGTGTTCGTCCGCATGTGCAGGTAGATGGAGAAGAGCTCGGGGAAGTTCTTCACCATGCTGAAGTTCCCGTCTATCTTCGACTTCACGAACCTGAAGACCTTGGCGTAGATGTCGTACCTATTGAGGATCTCCTCGGAGTATCTCTCCGGGTCGTCCAGGTTCTCGACGAGGACCTCCACGGACTGCATGCTGGGGATTATGCCCTCTCCGAGCATAGGGTATACGGTCCCTATGCTTTCCCCCACGCCGACTACAACCGGTCCATTAGGACTTGGATTCACACAATTGCACAAGCCTTGCCCATTGTTGCGGGTGTGCCTGATACCATGTAACTCTCTGGTGACACCCTGCGCAGAGAGGTGTGACCCACTCGGGATGCTGGGCTGCTTGGAGGATTGCCCGCTTGTAAACGGATCTTGTGTTCCTATGATTCTTGTATTGTTGTAGCTCTGTTCCATACTCTTTGTGATGAAGCTGGAGGAGTCTGGTCCCTCCGCAGACATGGCATTTACCACCGAGCCTTTCGATGAGTTCGAGCCTGATTGCTCTAACAGCAGCCCACTCCTTTCTGATCCAGAGTCTATGATATTGCTTGTACTTTTCAGGATCCTTGTAGGGCGTATTTTCAGACCACAGTTTGTGCATGTCGGCTCGACATAAAAGGGCCTACACATCGCCGGCGGGACTATCCGCACGGGCCTCCCGATCTTCCGGATGACCTGGCAGTCGTACTTCTTGATGAACTCCTCGATCTGCCCCTTGTACGCGCCGTTGATCTCGCCAGCCCCGACATGCGCCATCCCGTCTCCCAGCGGAAAGAACCAGAAGTAGCCCCGCATCCCCCGGTACGGCTTGATGTAGAAGTCGTCCCACGGGAACTTGCTCGACTTGAGCTGATACTCCAGGCATGGAACCAGGATGTCGTCCTTGACCTTCGGAAGGAGCGCCCTCTGGATCGCCGTCGCGTCGACAACCATGTCAAAGTCGTCGAACCTTGAGTCGAGCGACTTCACCTGTTCGCCCCAGTGCACCTTGTGCCCCTTCAGCATGTCCTCGCAGAGCCTGTGCTTGTCGTAGGAGACGAGCCCCTTCAGCGGCGCCTCGAAGGTGCCCGTGCCGTAGTCGACTATCATCTTGTCCCCCTTGTGCAGGACGTAGTCCTCGAAGTTCAGCCCGGTCTTCTTCACCATCGAACTGATGTAGGGTTGGCTCGTCCCCCAGGCGCAGACGGTGTACCATTTGTCCTGCGGCCGCTGCTCGAAGCACTCTACGTCGTGCCCTTCGAGCCTGTTGAGCAGATACGAGCCCGCAACTCCAGCGCCGACTACCGCGATCCTCAAGATTCATCCCCGACGCGCGCCGACAGGTTCTAAACCTTTTCCGGAGATTCCGGCGATGGGCTAAAAGGGATAAATCCTGCCGCCCCACCGGCGGGGCCCTATGTCAAAGGGCCTCGAGGACGTAGTCGCGAGCACGAGCGCAATCACGTTCATCGACGGGGTCCGCGGTCGGTTGGTCTACTGCGGATACGACATCGCCGACCTTTCGGAGCATTCCAATTACGAAGAGGTGACCTATCTCCTGTGGCACAACCGCCTGCCCCAGAGGGATGAGCTCGGGGCCTTCATGTTAGAGCTCGCGGCCAGGAGGAGGCTCCCCAACGGCGTCATGTCCAGCATCGACTCTCTTTCTCTCGACTGTGACACGATGGACGCCCTGGAGATGGCGATCGCCAGCCTTGGGATATACGACGAGAAGGACCTCAGCAGGATGGAGACGGCCCAGTCGATAGCCTCCAAGATAGGGACGATAGTAGCGTACATCCACAGGCACAAGTCGGGGCTCCACCAGCTCGAGGCGAAGGAAGGGACGAGCTTCGCCTTCGACCTCCTCTACCTTGTCACCGGACAGGAGCCCGACGCGTTCTCGGAGAAGCTGATGAACGTGCTGCTCGTGCTCCACGCGGACCACGAGCTGAACGCTTCGACCTTCACGGCGAGGGTGGTGGCGTCGACCCTCTCAGACATGTACTCGAGCGTGACGGCGGCCGTGGCGGCTCTGAAGGGTCCGCTGCACGGCGGGGCGAACGAGAGGGTGGTCGAGATGGTCCAGCAGGTCGGGACGCCAGAGAATGTCCCCGAATTCCTCCAGAAAAAGCTCGCCAACAAGGAGAAGATAATGGGGTTCGGACACCGCGTCTACAAGACGCTCGACCCCCGCGCCAAGATACTGCGCTCCTACGCAGGACGGGTCGCATCCACGAGCCAGGAGAAGAACGACCTGGCGATTCTGGATGCTCTGGCGGACGAGATGGTTCGCCAGAAGGGGATCTACCCGAACGTTGACTTTTACTCGGGCTTCGTCCTTCAGCACCTGCAGGTTCCGACCTATCTCTTCACCCCGCTCTTCGCCGTCGGGAGGACTCCCGGGTGGCTCGCGCACATCATGGAGCAGTATTCCAACAACCGCATCATGCGCCCGATAGCGGAGTACACGGGCGCCAGGGACGAGAAGTACGTCCCGATAGAGTTGCGCGGGAAGATAAACGCCTAGCCGATCGGGCCCCCTTCAATCTTTAAAAACAGGCGGGGAGGCTTGTCGCCGATTTCCCTGTGGTGCTCTTTGG
This sequence comes from uncultured Nitrosopumilales archaeon, assembly GCA_964486265.1. Taxonomy (GTDB): domain Archaea; phylum Thermoproteota; class Nitrososphaeria; order Nitrososphaerales; family Gagatemarchaeaceae; genus Gagatemarchaeum. The sequence goes on from CAZAMW010000103.1 coordinate 4,576, forward strand.
CGACATCGGGGCTGTCTTCGCGATGGGGCTCATAGGGGCGGGTTTCGTCGTGCCGACCCTCGTCATACCTAGGGTCTTCGCGCCGCGGCGTCCGAACCCGATCAAGAACGCCCCCTTCGAGTGCGGCCAGGTGCCCGAGGGAAGGGGCAAGATGCACTTCATGATGCAGTACTACGCCTACCTGCTGATGTTCGTCGTCTTCGACGTCATGGCGATGTTCCTCTACGCGTGGGCGGCCGCATACGAGCCGCTGCTGCTCGGCGTCTCGTCGAGCTGGATGATGACGATCTTCATCGGGGCTCTGCTCGTCCCGATGGCCTTCACCGTGTACATGGCAGGGAGGCGGGAGATATGGTAGAGGCGCAGAAGACCGGAGCCTTCGACATTCTCGTGGGCAGGACCAGCGACCTGCTCCAGGACGCCATAGGTGCGCCCATGCGCTACCTGGTCAACTGGGGACGCCTCTACAGCCTCTGGCCAGTCCATCTGGAAACGGCGTGCTGCACGCCGCCTGACGCGGTCGTGCTCGGCGATAACAAGCCAATCGCCTCGTACCAAGTCGGCGACCACGTCATAGGGAGGACAGGGCATGTTGGCGTCACGCAGACATTCTCGCGGCAGTACGCTGGAGAACTCATCAGCGTCAGAGGAAGAGGAATGCTGCCGTTTCTCGTCACGCCTGAACATCCCGTGCTCACTGTCGAGCGAGAGATGAGGGGCGGCAAAGGCGGATGCTCAAGCCTCCATACTTGGAAGAATGCTTCAGAGCTCGTGGCTTTGCCATCCGTCAAGAAGGACGGCCGCCTCCTCTATCCCACCGGTACCCACGACTGCCTGCTGATTCCGAGGATAAAGGGCTCTCTTGAGGCAACGAGCATCGACCTCGAAGAGTACTTTACAAAACGTGGTCCCAAC
>CAZAMW010000104.1:0-5467 GCA_964486265.1 uncultured Nitrosopumilales archaeon
ATGACGACCTGAACGCCGCCGCAAACCTCCTGTACATGATCACGGGGAAGGTTCCGAATGCGTTCGACTCTTGGGCCTTCGAGCGCGAGCTCATCCTATACCTTGAACACGACGTCAACGCCTCGACCTTCACCGTTAGGGTGGTCGCGTCGACGCTCGCGGACGTTTATGCGGCGTCGACAGCCGGTCTGGCCGCCCTCAAGGGACCATTGCACGGCGGCGCCAATGAGGCGGCGATGGAGATGCTGCTGGAGGTAGGCAACGCCGAGAACGCAGAGAGCTACGTGAAGGACTCCCTCTCCGGTGGAAAGAAGATAATGGGGTTCGGACACAGAGTCTACAAGAAGGTGGACCCCCGTGCCCAGCTCAGCAAGTCCCTCCTCCGACGCCTGCTCGAAGAAAGGAAGATGGACAGCGGGCTCTATCGCCTCTCCGAGGCGGTCGAGAAGGCGATGTGGGACGCCAAGCACATCCCCGCGAACCTCGACTTTTACGCTGCGCCCATATTCTACACGCTGTCGATACCCGTCCCCCTCTACACGCCGATATTCGCCGCCAGCAGGGTCACAGGATGGGTCGCCCACTACAACGAGCAGCTTGCCCACAACAAACTGTTCCGCCCCGACGCGGTCTACGTGGGCGCCAACGACCTTACCTACATCCCGCTCGACGGCAGATAGTCATCTGAGCGCGCAATGCGCGAGGAGGGGAGCCACCCTTCGCCTGTCTATGTTCCAGGCGTAGTCCAGGATCTCCTTCTGCTGGTCGGGCCCGAGGAATGCCGAGGTCAGCATCCTGAATTTCCCCTCGACCTCTTCCTTACTCATGGGGTTGTTCGGATGCCCCTTCGGGTCGTCGACCTGTCTGGTGATCCTTCTTCCGTCGCTCATCTTCAAAGTCACCCTGTTAGCGATGTGGTCGGGGTACATCGCCGTCAGCTCCTTGTCCTCGCTGACCCTGACTTTCTTCAGAAAGGCGATGTTCTTCGGGTCCGCGAAGTTCTTGGACGCGTAGGTGCCGTTGTCCACCCTTCCGCGGAGGAGAGCCATCCCTACCATGTACGGGAGGCTGTGGTCCGCTGTCTCCTTGGTGGACGGCGTCCACTTCTCCTTGTCCTTGCTCAGGATGGTGTAGCCCGCCTCGTGCGTGTCGATCTGGACCTCGACCACGCCGCGCACGTCCCCGGCTTCCTTGCGAGCGTCCAGCGCGGCCCAGATGGCGCTCTGTGCGTGGTACTCGGCTGGGAAGTACTTGATGTACGTCCCCGGGAGCTTGACCCGTCCCTTCATCCCTCCGAACCCTTCAGTGTCGAGCTGGAACGGACCGGACACCTGCTTGAAGAACCCCATCTCTCCTTCGAATATCGGGGACGGCCCCGTCATCCCGTGCCGGGCGAGCTCGGCCGAGAAGACCGCGTTTCTGGCGGCGTTGGCGAAGGAGCAGCCCTTCCACTCCGAGAGTGTGCCCGCCCTGACTTGCCTCATGGCTACGTGAGAGTTGAGCGAGATGTTCACGGCATGCGTCAGCTTCTCCTCCGAGAGGTCCATGATCCTGCCTGCGGCGAGCGCGCTGGACACGAGTCCGTAGCAGACGTGGTCCCATCCTCTGTGCCGGATGTCGGCTGCGTCACAGAGCCTGCACTGGACCTCGTATGCTACGGCGATGGCGGACAGGAGGTCCTTGCCGTCGGCACCCTCGTGCTCGCCCACAGCCAGGCACGCCGATATGTTGTCGCTCGGGTGCGCCGGCTCCTTTGAGAGATAGGTGTCGTTGTAATCGAAATATCGGACCATCACCCCGTTGACGAACGTCGCCATGTCGGGGGTTGTCTTCGTCCTCCTCCCCAGTATGGTGGACGCTTTGGCGCTGTGGCCTGACTCGGCCACCCTTCTAGCAACTTTGACCGGGCCCTCACGGAACGCGCCGATTGCGCATCCCAGACTGTCTATCAGCCGCTTCTTTACCTCGAGCGCCGTGCTCTCATCGAGGTCGCCGTATCCCACTGACGTCGCGTAGTTCGCCAGCCTTTCTGCTAAGGTCATGTGCTTCCGCCGGCAGGAACGCCCCCACCCTCAATATCTCTTAGCCTTCGGACAGGCTCTTTACCGCCTGCTCGACGCTGAGCTTGTGGTCCGCCACCCTCGCCACTAGGACGGTCGCCTTCTTCTCCGCCCTTTCCTCGAACTCGTCCATCATCCTCCTCTTCGCCAGTTCCAGAATCATCCCCCTGACGCTCCTGAGCTTCATCTGTCTCCCCTCGGGAGAGAGGAACTTCTTGCGGAGGTTCTCGACAGCGGTGAACAACGCGCCCATACCCTCCGAGTTCAGGGCGGAGACCTTCAGCACCGTCGGGCTTCGGCCCTTCATGTCGCGCACCATCCCTAGCAGGTTGACAACCATCGGGTCGGCGCCCGCGAGGTCGGACTTGTTGACGACATAGATATCTCCTATCTCCATCAAGCCGCCCTTGGAGACCTGGATGTCGTCTCCAGCACCCGGCATCGTGACGACGGCCACTGCGTGCGCTATCTTCATGACCTCGATGTCCGACTGCCCTATCCCGACCGTTTCGACGAGTATGACCTCCGTCCCGGCGGCGTCTAGGACCTGGATGACCTCCGACATGGCACCCGAGAGCCCGCCCGCCCAGCCGCGGGACGCCATGCTCCTGATGAAGACTCCTCTGTCGAGGGTGTGCTGCACCATCCTTATCCTGTCTCCGAGGAGCGCTCCCCCTGTTATCGGGCTCGTGGGGTCGACAGCGACAACCCCCACGCTGACCTTGCTCTTCCGATATTCGGAGATGAGCCTGTCCACGAGGGTGCTCTTCCCGGTTCCAGGGGCACCGGTCACCCCCAGGATGAACGCGCGTCCGGTCTTCCTCCCTATCGCGTCGAGGAGCGCCCCAGCGTCCTTCTCCCCGTTTTCGACCTTAGTGATCGCCCTCGCGATGGCACGCCTGTCTCCCTTCAGGACCCGACTGGCGAGGGTGTCGTCTCCCATTTCTTGACTGCCAGCGGCCTCGATGAGGCTCTCGAATTAAACCTAGTCGCTGCTTCTATATCCTCGTGCCAGAGTACCGCGTCCAGGAGCTTGAAGCCAGTCAAGTGGACCATAAGGCGTACATCGGGAAGCCCAGGAAGGGACCGCGGCGGAGCGTCCAACGTCGTCATCCTTTTCGACCCTCGGGGCGAGTCGTCGTGCCTGCGTTTCTCCGCGCACACGACCTGCGGTGACGAGACCCCTCTCCTTCTCGGCCTTATCGCGGCCTTCTCCGTATCGGAGGGCGTAAGAAAGGACACTGGGATCATCTCCTGGGTGAGGTGGCCCAACCTCGTCACCATAGACGGGAAGACGGTAGGGGCCACCTCCGCATCTGTAACCAGAACAGGAGACAGGGGTAGGGCCGACCTGGTCTTCTCGGTCAACATCTCTGCCGCTGAGGGCGTCGGCGAGACCTCTCTTCTAGATGAGATCGGCGTGGACGTCGACAGGGACCTCCTGATGGAGAAGGTGCTCGAATCGCTTTCCTGGATGCAGGCCGGCTGGTCCAACGACATGCACTATCAGATACTCCGGAGGGTCAGGTCTATGACCGAGACCATCGGAAGCGCCGTGGTGCTCAAGTCCGGAGCTAGGGGAGTCGTCAAGGAGATGGACGCCAAGGGACGTCTCATCGTGCACCTTTCCGACGGAAGCACGGCCGCGCTCGAGAAGGGAGACGAACTTGCGCGGATGGTATGATATGCTTTATCTGTGGGACGGTTGCCGGCGACCTCGATGCTGAACTCAGGCGGGGACGCCTACTGGTCGAAGAAGTCCCGGTCGATCGAGACCATGAGAAAGCAGCACAGCGGCCTTTTCGATGACTCGGCGATCAAGGCCATCCATGCCGGGGTAGTACAATGGCAGAAGGAGGTACTGGGACCGTGGACCGAGAAGTTCGGCGAGTCCAGGAAGGACTTTCAGACGGCCTCGGGAATTCCGGTCAAGCCGGCCTATACTCCTGACGACACGGCGGACCAGTCATATCCCGAGCTGTCCTTCCCAGGGGTGTATCCCTACACGAGGGGCGTCTATCCGTCGATGCACCGTGGGAAGCTGTGGACCATGCGCATGTTCTCGGGCTTCGGCACGCCCGAGGACACAAACCGCCGGCTGAAGCTCCTGTTGCAGCACGGCGAAACGGGGCTGAGCATCGCGTTCGACATGCCTACCCTCTACGGCTATGACGCTGACCACGAAAAGGCCCACGGCGAAGTGGGAAGATGCGGGGTGAACGTGTCCTCGCTGCGCGACATGGAGGTGATCTTCCGCGGTATCCCTCTCGGCAAGGTGAGCACATCCATGACGATAAACGCGCCGGCGGCCGTCCTGACCTGCATGTACGCGGGGGTCGCCAAGCGGACCGGCGTGCCTGCGGCCGCGCTCAAGGGTACCGTCCAGGCCGACATGCTCAAGGAGTACATCGCCCAGAAGGAATGGGCCTATCCCCCCGAGGCGCACCTCCGGCTGGTCAGGGACATGATGGTCTACTGCACCAAGAACATGCCGCAGTGGAACTACGTCAGTATCAGCGGCTACCACATCAGGGAAGCGGGCTCGAGCGCTGTTCAGGAGCTCGCATTCACGCTCGCAGACGGGTTCGGGTACGTCGAGCTAGGGATGGAGGCGGGCCTGAAGGTGGACGATTTCGCGCCAAGGCTCAGCTTCTTCTTCAACTCCACCATGGACTTCTTCGAGGAGATAGCCAAGTTCCGCGCCGCGAGGAGGATATGGGCCACCGTCCTCCGCGAGAAGTACGGCGCGAAGAACCCGAGGAGCCTGCTGATGCGCTTCCACACTCAGACCTCGGGGGCCTCGCTCACGTGGCAGCAACCCTACAACAACATTGTCAGGACCGCCATCGAGGCTCTGGCTGCCGTCCTAGGCGGCACCCAGTCGCTGCACACCAACTCGTTTGACGAGGCGTGGGCGCTTCCAACCGAGCAGGCCGTGCAGGTAGCTCTCAGGACCCAGCAGATAATTGCCGAGGAGACGGGCGTGACCAGCGTGATAGACCCGCTCGGTGGGTCCTACTACGTCGAGTGGCTCACCGAACAGCTCGAGGAAGAGGCGTACGGCTACTTCGATAAGATAGACCGTGCGGGAGGGCTGCTCAGTGCGATAAAATCCGGTTACCTTCAGAGGGAGATAGCCGAGAACTCCTACAGGTTGTCCAAGCGCGTCGAGAGCGGCGAGGATGCGGTAGTCGGGGTGAACAAGTACGTGACCAAGGAAAACGAGCCGATCAACACCCTGAAGATAGATTTCAAGTCGCAGAAGAGGCAGGTCGGTCGCCTGAGGAAGGTCCGGTCTGAAAGGAACGAGGCGAAGGTCAGGTTACACCTCGACAGGCTGCGCAGGGCGTACGAACGGCCCGACGCGAACGCAATGCAGCCCATGATGGACGCGGTAATGGAGTACG
>CAZAMW010000105.1:0-5464 GCA_964486265.1 uncultured Nitrosopumilales archaeon
GAGGCAAAAAGACTCATAGAGACCGAGCGACCCAACCTGATAGTCTTCGGCTCGAGTTTCATACCGTTTCCGCACCCCGTGAGGGAGGTCTCCAGCGCGTCTGACGACTGCGTGTGCGTCTACGACGGCTCCCACGTGATGGGACTTCTCGCGGGCGGAGAGTTTCAGGACCCGCTCAGGGAGGGATGCTCGCTCCTGGTAGGCTCGACGCACAAGACCTTCCCGGGTCCTCAGGGGGGCATCATACTGGGAAACAACGACGAGGTCTTCAGGAAGGTCTCGACGGACCTCGTGCCGACGGTCGTGGACAACGCGCACTGGAACCGCATAGCGTCGCTGGCACTGACCCTCGTCGAGATGATGCAGTTCGGCAAGGCCTACGCGCAGGCCGTGATCAAAAACTCCCAGGTGCTCGGCAAGGCCCTGGCCGAGAATAACGTGATCGTGCGCGGCGCCGCCAAGGGCTACTCCAGGTCGCACCAGGTACTGCTCGGTTACGACAAGGTCAAGAGCGAGTTCCTGGCGAAGAGACTGGAGGAGTCGAACATCATTTCTGACAACCTGCTCAGGGTGGGCACCTGCGAGGTCACCAGGATGGGCATGGGTCCTGCGCAGATGGAGGAGATAGGTGAGCTCATCGGGCTGGTCGTGCACGGAAAGAAGCCCCCGGACTTTGTCAAGAAGCGGGTCAAGACGCTCACAAAGGACTTCCGGACGCCGCGCTACGTGCTCCGGAGTATCGCCGAGAGCCCCCAGAAGGCTTAGAATCTCCTCATACGTCTCTCCGCCCTGAGAAAAAGATGGAATACGTCCGTCTCGGCAAGAGCGGTCTGAAGGTCTCCAGGCTCTGCATCGGGTGCATGAGCTTCGGCGGAGCCAGGTCGGGATACTTCAAATGGACGCTCGGCTACGAGAAGGCAGCCCCGATAATCAAACGGGCGATGGACCTGGGGGTCAACTTCTTCGATACCGCCGACATGTACTCGGACGGCAAGTCCGAGGAGGTGCTGGGAAGGGCGGTCAAGGGGCACAGGAACGACCTCGTCATAGCCACCAAGGTCTACAACCCCATGGGACCGGGCCCGAACGACCGCGGGCTGTCGAGGAAGCACATCAGGGACGGGATCAGGCGCTCGCTGGAGCGGCTCGGGATGGACCACGTCGATCTGTACCAGATTCACCGGTGGGACTACGACTCGCCCATACAGGAGACGCTCAGCACGCTGGACGGCCTGGTGAAGGACGGGAGGACGAGCTACATCGGCGCCTCGAGCATGTGGGCGTGGCAGTTCGCAGAGTCGCTCGACCTGAGCGAGGGGCTGGGGTTGGAGAAGTTCGTCAGCATGCAGAATCACTACAACCTGGCGTACAGGGAGGAGGAGAGGGAGATGATCCCTCTCTGCATCAGCAGGGGCGTGGGCCTGATCCCGTGGAGTCCATTGGCCCGGGGTTTCCTTTCGGGCAGGTACCAGCGGAACAAGAGGGCCTCGGGGCGACGGTACAAAGGCGACCGGCTACTGAAGCAGCGGTTCTTCAAGCCGGCCGACTTCGACGTGCTCGACCGCGTGATGGAGGTAGCCGGTGAGAAGAAGGTCACGCCGGCGCAGGTGGCCCTGGCCTGGATAGTGCACAAACCAGGGATAACTTCTCCCATAGTGGGTCTCTCGAGCGTGGAGCAGCTTGAGGAACTGGTCGCGGCGCTGGACGTCAAGCTCTCTCCTGATGACATCAAAAGGTTGGAAGAGCCCTACAAGCCGCGCGCCATAGAGGGGCACTCTTAAGTCGGGCGTCTGATGCCTAGGGTAGAGTCCGTCATGCGCATCGATTCCTCGGCCGGCACTTCGCTGGCGATGGCCCGGATCGCGTCGACGTTCTCGGGAGTCACGATGGCTTCCTGGTGCACTCCTAGGAACATGTAGACCTCATCGTCGACGACAGTGACCGAGTCGCGCCAGACGACCGCCTCGAAGACGTCGTTCCTGGGCCTTCCGACCTCCCTCGCCCAGTCGATCACCTGCGCTGTCGATTTGAAGCCCGCCTTCCCGTCGACCAGCATCACGCGCGGCGCGCTTTCGAGCGCGCCGATCACGTCCTCTCTCGTGGGTCTTCCCCTGACCGTGGCGATCAGGCTGTGTAGGTGCATGTGCGTGACCGGCACCTTGATGGCCATGGTCGTTATCTTCAGGCCCTTCATGACCGACTGCACGTCTGGACCGTGGTGCGACGGAAGGGAGACTGGGTCCGGGACTATGGCGTCGATGGGGCCCTTGCTCACCTCGTCCGGGTCTGCCGCCCTTCTCGCAAGGACCGCGCGGGCCTTTGTGATGCCAAAGCCCGAGTCGACCGCGCCAAGCACCCTGCAGAGCCCCGTCGTGTTGCAGCTCACCACCCTCACGTACTTCCTTCCCTTGGCAGCGGCGTAGTTGACCTGGGCGACGAACGAAAAGCCCGTCAGCTCGTGCCCTTCCCCGCCCTGGAAGATGGCCTTCTTGCCGTGCTTCTCGAAGACGGGCTTGTACTCGGCCCCAAGCTCGGGAGTGGCGTCCACGACGACGTCGACCTGGGAGAGCAGCTTCGAAAGGTCTCCCGCGTAGGGCATCCCGGCCCTGTCGAATGCGGCCGCGACCTCCTGGTTCGGCACGTAGAGGGGTATCCCCTTCTGCACCGCCACCCTGGCCCTGTAGTCGGGCTTGACCTTGGTGGCGCCGACCAGCTTCATGTCCTTCTGTGCGGCAACTGCGTCGGCCACGCGCCGTCCTATCGTCCCGTAGCCGTTTATTCCTACATTGATCATCGTTCCCACTTCAACGCGGCCCGCTCGAGCGCGTCCATCAGGGGGAGCCTCTTACCGGCGAGGTACTGCACGAGGGCGCCTCCCGCCGTGCTGACGTGGTCGATGGATTCATGGATTCCGAAGCGGTACAACGCCGCCGAGAGGTGGCCTCCGCTGACTATCGTCGTCCCGAAGGACCCCGCCATGGCCTTCAACAGCGACTCGGTCCCCAGGCCGAACTCTTCGTATTCGAAAGCGCCAGGCGGCCCGCTCATGAACACCGTCCCGGCCCCCTTGATCAGACGCGAGTACCTGTCGATCGTCCTGCTCCCTATGTCCAGGACGGCAACGCCGGGAGGAACCTCTCCCACGGGGATCTCCTTCCTCGCTCCGTCCACCCTGATCGCTACGTCGACGGGTAGCTCGAAGTTCTCCGGATGGTCGTCCAGGAGCTGTCGCGCCCTCAGGAGTATCTTCTGTTCGTTCTCCAGCTCGAGCGGACCCCTGTACCTGCCCTTGGACCTTAGAAATACCAGGGCCACGAGACCCGAGAGGAGCACCTTGTCCGCCCTCTGGTTGGCTATCAGGGCGTCGATTGCCTCGATCCTGTCGCTCACCTTCGCCCCGCCCAGCACCGTGACGTAGGGCCCCTTTTCGATGGCGAAAATCCTCTCCAGCTTCATCAGCTCCCTGGCCACCACCCTCCCTGCGCAGGTAGGAACAAGCTCTGCAAAGCCGATTATCGACGGGTGGGCCCTGTGCGCCGTCGGGAAGGCGTCGAGCACGCAGATATCGACGTGGGGCTTCAATCTGCTGACGAGTACGGTCTTTTGGGCGTCCGGGATGGAAAACTCCATGTTCTCTTCTGCTGTTAGCCGGAGGTTGTCTAGCACCAGAACGTCTCCGGGCTTGGCGGCGTCTCTCGCCGACTTGGCCGCCGAGCCGAACACGTCCTCCACGAACCTCACTTCCTTCCCGAGTATCCTGCTCAGGGCTTTGGCGTGCTTCTCCATGGAGATGTAGTCATAGCGTCCTACTCTCCCCTGGTGCGAAGCGACCACCGCTACCGAGTTCGGCATGTCTCTGATCGTTATGGCCGCCTCTTCTATCCGGCTGAGTTCGAGCAGTTCGCCCGTCTTTGGATTTACTGGAGTGTTTATGTCGACCCGGACGAAGACTCTCTTTCCGTCGAGGTCCAGGTTGTCCATGGTAAGAATCCTGCCGGGCATCCTCAGTCGCTTCCCGGGGTTCGATTATAACGGTTTTGCAGATTTGCTCGGGCCCGTCTAGTAAATGTGACCGGTCCATCCATGATAGGGCCGTCGTCTTACTTGTAAGATGTGTGGTACATCATTGACGGGAGGCTGCCCCGCTGCGCCATGTTTTAAAGCGAGAGGCGTCAGCGATTCCTTGTGTTTACGAGGAGTAAGCGCACGGGTATGGGTGCCATTTTAGGTGGCTTGATTTTGGTGGCCATGCTCGCCGTGGGCGGCGCTTCGGCCTACTACGCGTACAGCACGCTGGGAGACGGCGGCGCGCCGCACAGCGGTTTCGAGCTGACTTTGACAAGAAGCACGCCGCAGATCAGCGTACCTAAGGGAGACGTCCTTGTCGTCATACCTTTGGGGATAACCTCGAACGCCGGGGTGACATTCCAGCCTCAGAACGTGAAGCTCGTACTCGGCGTGAACAGCACGATATTGTTCGACAACCAGGACACGACGGAGCACATCATCGAGTCGGCCCAGTGGCCCGCAGGTACGCCCGGCTTCGACCTATGGCTGGTACAGGGCCATACTGGCACGATCAAGTTCAACAGTACCGGGTACTACGCGATGAATTTCCTGCTCGTCGCTGCGGGTCAGAACTTCACGGCGACGGTCGTTTCGCCTTAGGGCTCGGCCGAACTCACGCCGTGAGCTCCTCGCCGTCGTCTTCCCGACCGATGACTTGCATGTGCATCGGCCATAGGCCTATCTCCGGGCGCAGCGCGCTCTACTCGCTCAATTGGTCTCCACGGGAGACGCGACCCTAGGCCGGGTGCTCGGAGACGGGTATCCGGAGCGCTCCGCGATACTGGTCGTGGGACCTTCGGGGATCGGAAAGGAAGCCGTTGGATACTGGTTCATCCGTTCCGGCCTGACCCAGGGAGACTACTGTCTCTACACGACCCACCGTCCCGTATCGGACGTCTTGAGGGACATGAAAGGTTTGGGAGTGGGGGTCGACAGAGTGCCGGGCTGGATCGCAAGCTCCGGCTCGCAGGCGAAGTGCGACCTCAGGGATGCAGCCGGCATCTCCTGCGACGTCAAGGATGCCGTCAACAGGAACAAGGAGAGGCGTGTACGGGTCGCCAAAGACCTGATGTCGCCGCTACTGGTCCTGAATGAGCTCGAGCCCATGTACAACTACTGTCGACACCACGTCCAGGAGCAGGGCGCTCTGGCCGGCCCTTTTCATGGTTACGATCATCGTCACGAACGCGAGCACCTTCATCCAGCTACCCGAGACCTTGGTTGGGTCTCTGGCGTCGTTCATCCCCTTCGTATCTATCGTGGTCGTCAGCTTCACCTTCATAGACAGGACAGTGCTCGTTGCGGCACAGGCGGACCTTTTCCACAGGGACATCTTCGGGTGGAAGCGAGTGCGTCCTCCAGTTTACGCCGCCGCGGCGGCGAGTTCCGGCGGCAG
>CAZAMW010000106.1:0-5430 GCA_964486265.1 uncultured Nitrosopumilales archaeon
CGATCGTGGGTCCGGAGAGCTCGGCGTACGAGTCCCTGTAGGCGGGGATGCCCTTCAGCTCTTCCCTCACCTGGTTGACGTGCTTGAGCCAGACGTTGTTCTCGTCCCTCTTTGCAAGGCGTCTGAGCAGGGCGTCGTAGAGCAGCGTGAGCGCCCTGTTGGCGTCGCCCAGTATGGACAGGTCGACAAGCTTGTTCTTGTTGAACTCAGTCGGGTCGGTGTCGACGTGGATTATCTTCGCCTCCGGGGCGAACTCGTGGAAATTGCCCGTGGAACGGTCGGAGAACCTCACCCCCACCGCGAGCAGCAGGTCACACTCCTGGACGATTCGGTTGGCCTCGGCGCGCCCGTGCATCCCTATCGGTCCCAGTGAGAGCGGATGGTCCTCTGGGAAGGCGCCCTTGCCCTGCAGCGTGGTTATCACAGGCGCCATCAGCAGTTCCGCGATGGCGGTGAACTGCGACGCCGCGTCGGCTATCCTGATGCCTCCTCCTCCGAAGAGGACGGGACACTCTGCCCTGGCGAGCATGTCAGCGGCTCGTTCGATGTCCTGGACGTCAACAGGGTAGTTGGGAGAGTATCCCCTGATCTGGATGGACTCCGGGAAGGTCATCTCGACCTCCTCCTGCTGCACATCCTTCGGGATGTCTATGAGGACCGGTCCAGGCCTGCCCGTCTCTGCGATGTAGAACCCCTTCCTTATTGCCGAGGGTATCTCGGCAGCCGAGAGAGGCTGGATTGTGTACTTGGTCACGGGGGTGAGCACGCCGACGACGTCGGTCTCCTGGAATCCGTTCCTGCCGGTCATCGCTTTGGCCACCTGACCTGTGATTGCCACCACCGGAGAGGAGTCTGCGAAGGCGGTCGCAATCCCAGTCACCAGGTTCGTCGCTCCGGGGCCCGATGTGCCCGTGCACACGCCGGCGCGTCTGGCGACCCTGCCGTATGCATCGGCCATGTGTGCGCCCAGCTGTTCGTGCCTCACCAGGACGTGCTTCACCTTCGAATCCCACAGAGCGTCGTAGAAGGGCAGGGTTGCGCCCCCCGGCATTCCGAAGATGTACTCTACCTTCTCCCTCTCGAGGGCCTCGACGATGGCCCTTGCACCGGACATTTTTTGAGTCATTTTAGCCACTAATCACCAAACGAATCTCCTCGCGGACAGAGCTGCGAGGATAGTTAGACTAAGAGAGTCAACGCTAGTTGTCGAATAACGGTGTTGGCGGAAGCGTTGTCTCCTTGCATGAGTCAGACGGGTCGCATTGTTCTATTTAAAAGTTCGGAAGGAGTCGCAGGCTGTCGAAGACCGAACTGAGTAGACTTAAATATAACGGCCTTATATCGGCCATTGTCGCATTGATCAATCCTTACGAGATTATCTCGAAGAGCGCTCTTCCGGCTTTCAGAGCCATGGTCTCCAAGAGACTCACCCAGAACTACAACCTCACACAGCAGCAGGTCGCCCTCAGACTGGGTGTGACGCAGGCGTCCGTGAGCAACTATGCGAGGAAGGCCCGCGGGACCATGCTGAACCTGGAGGTCGACCCGAACCTTGCAAGGGCCGCGGACCAGGTTGCCCAGGTGCTGTCGTCCGAGAAGCCGGACCAGAGGGAGGCCCTGAGGATGATGACCGAGGTCTGCGATTACATCAGGTTCAACCACGTGATGTGCAAGCTCCACGAGAACCTCGACCCCGAGTTCAAGACCGAGGGTTGTGCCGCCTGCGTAGGCGGCCTCACGCTGGAGAGTAGCCACATAAAGACCCGTGCGGCGGTCTGAAGGGTCGGACTTGGAAAGAAAACCAGAGTGGCTGACGGTCGTCCCCAGCCAGGGGGAGAACTACCTCCGCCTCAAGGAGCTCTTCTCAGGACTCAACCTCCACACAGTGTGCGAGGAAGCCCACTGCCCCAACGTGGGAGAGTGCTGGGGGGGAGGCACGGCCACCCTGATGCTCATGGGCGACATGTGCTCGCGCGCCTGCAGATTCTGCATGGTCACCCCGGGCAAGCCGAGCAAGGGTCTCGACGACCTCGAGCCGGACAACGTGGCCTTCGCGCTCTCACAGATGGACCTGAACTACGTGGTCCTGACCTCGGTCGACAGGGACGACGTCCCCGACGGAGGCGCGTCGCACTTTGCGAAGACGATCACCAAGGTGAGGGAGTCCAGTCCGGGCATGCTGGTCGAGGTCCTCATCCCTGACTTCCAGAACGACCTGGATTCGGTCAGGAAGATAGTCGAAGCGCGGCCCGACGTGATGGCCCACAACATCGAGACGACGATGTTCCTCTCGGACAGGGTGAGGGACCCGCGGGCGAACTACTGGCAGTCGCTCTCGGTACTCAAGACGATCAAGAAGCTCGACCGCAGGATGTTCACGAAATCGTCGATAATGGTCGGCCTCGGCGAGCGGGAGGAGGAGGTGAGGCTTGCCATGGTGCATCTCCGCGAGGCGGGGGTGGACTTCCTGACGCTCGGACAGTACCTCAGGCCCTCGGACAGGCACCTTCCTGTGAAGGAGTACGTCAAGCCCGAGACCTTCGATGCCTACAAGAGGATGGGCGAGGAGCTGGGGTTCAGGTACGTGGCCTCGGGCCCACTCGTGAGGAGCAGCTACAGGGCCGGGGAGTTCTTCATAAGGTCCATCGTGAGGCAGACGACAGCAATCAACGAACCCCAAACCTGATATCGGAAAGTCTTATCTGGCGGGAACGGCACTTCTTCCTACGGTAACGAGCGAGCATGGAGATGCTACAGGTCGTTCGGGCCGACGGTGAATACGATGCGAAGCTAGAGCCGAACCTCAGGGACGAAGACCTCAAGAAGATGTACAGGTACATGCTTCTCGTCAGACGCTTCAACGAGAGGATGCTCCTTTTGCAGAGGCAGGGAAGGATAGGCTTCTTCATAGAGTCGACGGGCGAGGAGGCCGCTCAGGTGGGCAGCGCATTCGCGCTGGCAAGGAGCGACTGGGTCTACGAATCCTACAGGGACCCCGGGGTCTGCCTCGTCAGGGGCGTCCCACTAAAAGCTCTCGTCGACCAGCTCATGGCGAACGCAGACGACCCCAACAAGGGCCGCCAGATGGGAGTCCACTGGGGCTACAAGGAGTGGAACCTGGTCAGCATCTCGAGTCCCGTCGGGTGCCGCCTCTCCCAGGCCGTCGGCACCGCGTACGCGGCCAAGTTCAAGAAGGACAACATCGTCTGCGTCGCGAGCTTCGGCGACGGCGCGACGTCGCAGGGAGAGTTCCACTCGGCTATGAACTTCGCAGGGGTCTTCAAGGTCCCAGTCGTCTTCCTCTGCAAGAACAACCAGTATGCGATATCGCTCCCGGTGAGGCGCCAGACGGCCAGCGCAAACATAGCGATGAAGGCGGAGGCCTACGGTTTCGAGGGTGTCCTCGTGGATGGGAACGACGTTCTCGCGTCGTACAAAGCGATGAAAGCGGCGGTCGACAAGGCAAGGTCTGGCGGGGGACCGACCCTGATAGAGGCGGTCACCTACAGGATGGGGGGCCACTCCTCTTCGGATGACCCCTCCAAGTACAGAAGCACCGAAGAGACTGAGCTTTGGAAGACGAGGGACCCGATAACGAGGTTCCGCCGGTACCTCATGAAGAAGGGGCTGCTG
This sequence comes from uncultured Nitrosopumilales archaeon, assembly GCA_964486265.1. Taxonomy (GTDB): domain Archaea; phylum Thermoproteota; class Nitrososphaeria; order Nitrososphaerales; family Gagatemarchaeaceae; genus Gagatemarchaeum. The sequence continues at coordinate 3,634 of CAZAMW010000106.1, forward strand.
ACCGAGAACGAAGACAGGAGGACCCTGGAGGAGGTCGAGAACGAGCTGGTCAGCACGATAAAGGAGAGCGAGAAGGTCCCCCCGCCGACTCTCTACTCGATGTTCACGGACGTGTACGCAGAGATGCCGTGGCACATCAAGGAGGAGGCAGACGAGCTGATGGGGGACAGGGGCCAATGACCGTGATGAACATCGTCCAGGCCGTCAACAGGACCCTCCGGGGCGAGATGCGGCGCAACGGCAACATGATAGTACTCGGAGAGGACGTCGGAAGGGACGGGGGTGTGTTCAGGGCGACCGAGGGATTGCTGGACGAGTTCGGGGCGGAGCGGGTGATCGACACACCGCTGTCCGAGGACGGTATAATCGGGATGGCCATCGGCATGTCACTCTACGGCCTCCTTCCCGTCGCCGAGATACAGTTCATGGACTTCATCTATCCCGCCTTCAACCAGATAGTCAGCGAGCTCGCCAAGTTCCGCTACAGGTCCGGAGGTCAGTATCCCGCCCACGTCGTAATCCGCACGCCATATGGAGGCGGCGTGAAGGGTGGACACTACCACTCGCAGAGTACGGAGGCGTACTTCATACACCCTCCCGGGCTGACGGTCGTGACGCCCTCCTCCCCCCACGACACCAAGGGGCTGCTGCTCTCCGCGATGAGGTCTCCAGACCCAGTAATGTTCCTCGAGCCCAAACGGCTCTACCGCACGATAAAGGAGGACGTCCCAGACGAGGAGTACCTCATACCCATAGGCAAGGCTAACGTCGTCCAGGAGGGAAGCGACATCACGCTGGTCAGCTGGGGTCCGATGGTCCAGACTTGCAAGGAGGCGCTGCCACTCGCGGCGAATGAGAAGATGAGCGTCGAACTCATCGACCTCAGGTCTCTGATGCCCTTCGACATACGGACGGTAATCGAGTCCGTGAAGAAGACCGGCCGCGTCGTCGTCGCCCACGAGGCGACGAAGGTCGCGGGTTTCGGTGCCGAGATCTCGGCGCAGGTCAGCGAAAGGGCCATCGACTCCCTGAAGGCGCCCATAATCAGGGTGACCGGGTACGACACCCCCTTCCCGTACGCCCTAGAGAACAGCTACCTGCCCAAGCCCGAAAGAATTCTTAAGGCGCTTAGGAAGGCCTCGAGCTACTGAGCGTAATGGTCCAGTACGAGTTCAAGCTTCCGGACATCGGGGAGGGAGTGGCTGAGGGGGAGATCCTCAAGTGGCTCGTGAAGGAGGGGGACGCCGTCAAGGAGGACGATTCGCTCGTCGAGGTCATGACAGACAAGGTCAACGTCCAGATTCCTTCGCCGAGGAACGGGAAGGTGACCCGGACGCTCGTCAAGGAAGGCGACGTAGTCAAGGTCGGTCAGTCCATCCTGGTGATAGAGGTCGCCGATGACTCGCCGCAGCCTCAGGCTCCCCTGCCGCAGACGCACCAGACCGAGATTCGGACCTCGAACGCCCCGCTGCAGACGATGCAGCCGGGCGCCTCGGACAAGGTGCTTGCCACCCCGTCGACCCGCAGGCTCGCGCGCGAGCTTGGCCTCGACATTGCTCTGGTCAAGGGCACCGGACCCAGCGGAAGGGTCACCGACGAAGACGTCAGGAAGGCTGGGCAGGCGCCCTCCACGCAGTCCCAGTCGTTCAACGAAGAGAGAGTCCCGCTCAGAGGAGTCCGGAAGGCGATCGCCGAGAGGATGGCCAAGTCCAGTCGGACCGTCGCACGGGTGACCCACGTCGATGAGGCTGACGTGACCGAGCTTGTCCTCCTGAGGGAGGCCTTCAGGGGAAGCGC
>CAZAMW010000107.1:0-5427 GCA_964486265.1 uncultured Nitrosopumilales archaeon
AAGTAGTTCTTCTTCCTCTCGCTGAAAGCCACGTACCTGTACGACTTGTCGATGTCCAGCTCGACCCCCAGCTCGTGCTCTGCCCAGCTGGCGACTACGCTTATCTTTTCCTTGTCAGGGTTCTCGATGAAGAGCGAGTCGGTGTCCGAGTATATCACGGAGACCCCCTCGCGGTTGCACTTTTCGATCGTGCGGGTGATGGCGTATCTCCCCAGCGCCGCCGTCGCCTCGGCGACCGGCAGGCAGTAGAGGGCGAACGTCTCGAACCCCATGACTCCGTAGCTCGCGTTGAGGATGACCTTCAGACCCTGCGAGACCACCCCCGAGAGCTCCCTCTCCTCTTTCGATATCGTCCTGTCGCGGGCGAGCTGCTTGTAGTGGCTGACCCTCAGGTCGCGAAGGGACCCGACCACTAGGCTCTCGATCCCGTGCCTTTTGCTGCACCTCCAGTGCTCGGTATCGGGGATCTTGTTGGCTCGGCACTCCTCGTGCGGGCAGTTCACCGTCTCGTATGAGAGGTTGTAGACCTTGATGATGCTCGGGTACAGGCTGGCGAAGTCGAGCACGGAGACGCCGAAATGTATCCCTGGCTTTGGCTCGATCACCAACCCTCCCTTGTACTTCTTGCCCTTGATTATCGCCTCGGAGGAGGCCCCGCCCTTGAGGGCTAGCTCGTTCTGCCTCGGAATTATGGCGCCCATCCGCCTGTGCTCGTAGAACAGCATGCTGCGGATCCAGTTGGAGACTCCGAGTCGTGCACAGTCGTTCATCGGCATCTTCGCTATACGCGCTATGACAAGGAGGATCTTCATCATCAGCGACGAGTTGATGCTGGTAAGCTCGTAGGTGAGCTGGGAGTCATTCAGGCAGTAGTTGGACAGCTCGAGCAGGGGCAGGTCTGCCACGTTTCCCTCGAACTCTATCTTAGATTTGCCGAGGACCGCCTCCGAGATGCCGTTGAGCGTGTGCTCCGTGTACTTGTTGCTGTAGACGTATACCTGCACCGACCGGTTGTTGAAGAACCGGTAGAGGTCGATGTGGACGCCGTGCTTCAGGGAGGCCTCCTGTCTCATCAGGTAGATCGGTATCTCATCGTCTCTGACCCCCAGCTTCTCGGCGCGGTGGACGAGATATCTGAGGTCGAAGTCGTCACCGTTGAAGGTGATAAGGAACGGATAGTCCATCATCTTCGAGAACGACGCCCTGATCATCGAGACCTCGTCAGGGAAGACGACTGCGGCGTACGAAGTCGCCGCCCCCTCCAGCGACCTGTCACCCTCCCTCTCAACCAGGTAGACGAGAGACTCCGTCTCGTTGTAGAACGAGACGGCGATCACCTCGCGGTCGGCCTTGTCGGGGTCCGGCACCCTCCCTTCCTCGTTCGCGACCTCGATGTCGGTCGCTATCCGCTTGAACTGGCAGAGCGGCTGACCCAGCAGGTCCGCCCACTCCTTGATGAAGCGGGTCTGCTCCCCCGAATTCTTGGCGAGTATCTGGTCGAGGGACCTGGCTACGGTATCGGGCATCTGCTTGTCAACGGGCAGCACGGTCCCGTCCCTGACAGAGTAGTAGGTGCCCACCCTCAGGTTCCGGTCGTAGACGTAGTTCTCGTAGTACTTGATATCGGCTTCCCAGGCGTCGATCTGGTCCCTGATGCTGAGGGCCGAGGACCCTCCGATGGCCAGCGGGTCCGTGGTGACTATCTTCCTCACCATCATTGGCGAATCCGAGAGGAGGTCGAATCTCTGCTCCTCTTCTATCGAGACGACATCCTTCCGCGACCTCACTGAGGCGAGCCGGTCCATCTCCCACTTGGTATAGCAGTACGGCCTGTGCCCCGTGTTGTCCTCCCACCTCAGCACGGTCTCGCGCTTCGGGTCGTAGAACTTGAGCACGGCGAGCCGCTTGTCGCCGTCGTAGGTCGCCGAGACGAGGAGCCCTTCGTCCAGCTGCTGGGTCGGAGCGATCAGTCCCGCCAGCTTTTCACGCAACTGGTCGGCAGTCTGGGCGCTATTCGACGACATGATATCTCCGAAGGACCAGACCGAACGTTCTGTGCGGGGATTTATAGTTCGCGCCGCAAAAAAAGCGCGTGTCGTTGCCCGGAACCACATTTATATCCGCTGCAATTTTCGCCTGCCTGCATGAAAACCGGGCAGGGAGTCACCGCGATGGCGCCCGCCATCCTCTACTTCGTTGCCGGGGTCTTCTGGATCGGCGTCATCGCCACAGGGGGCGGGCTCCTTCTCTTCTGGGCGGCGCTCAGCTGCCTGGCGAGCGGAGTGTTCCTCGTGGCGTGGGCTTCAAGCTGGGTCACCCGTCCCCTTGCCTCCGCGACAGCGGCTTTCGGACTCGTGCTGACCGTGTATCAGCTGTACGTGGCTCTCACCCTCGTCGGAACCGGCCTGGACCCGGTAGCCGAGATCACCGGAGGGCTCTTCGGGGTGCTGACGGTAGTCTATCTCTACCTTCTCTTCATGGGCGTGCGGAAGAAGAGCGATTAGATTCCGTTCGACCTGTGGATCCTTCTCAGGAAGTAGACGGCGTATCCGCTTATCACGAACGTGGAGAAGAATATCTTTGTCGCGAACACCAGGTTCCACGGCACCGGCCCGGGTGTGTCGATGCTGTTTACCAGGTTGAGCGCCTGGATGCTCGAGGTGAGGAGCTGGTTGCTTAGGAATGCGCCCCATAGCATGAAGTTGTAGAGCACCTCATACGCCGACGAGACAGCGACTACTATCGCGAAGAGCTGCACAAAGGACAGACTGAAAAGCGACATCCTCGCTATCCGGTTCTGCCATATCTGCAAAGAACTGTAGAAGAACGTGACGCTTGCCACGCTCAGGTATGTGACCGGTTTGGCCATGAAAGTGAAAGGAAACTCCACGTTGACGAGGCTGACGCCGACCACGTCAATGCCGCTTAGAAGCGCTGTGACCAATCCGTACACCAGCACCGCCACCATCGTGATGCCGGATGCCCAAGCCACCACCTCGTACATTATGCGCGTCTTCTCTTCCTCCTTGCGCAGCTCCCCCATCTGCTCCATGATTGCATCTTCTCGATTTCCGAGTTTTAAGTCTTCGGAGTCAGATATTCTTCACAAGATCGAGGCTTTTGGGCGCGGACAGCCAGAAGAGCAGAAACATGAACGGGAGCTCGAGGTAGGACCAGAAGAGGTCGTTCGGGAGTATCACGACCGATGAGGTCACCAGGAAAGCCGAGTTTCGGGCGAGCGAAGAGACGTCGGTCACCCGTGCGAAGATGACCACCACGACGAGCTCGGCGACCGCCTTGACGTACAGAGGCACCTGCACGCCGAAGGCTGCGAGGGCGATGGCGCTCATCGACGGGTTCAGCGCGAAGCCGACAATGCCACCGGAAGTCATCAGCGGTATGGTCGGCCTCCCGAACTGGAAGAACAGCGTCTCACTCAGGAAGTGGCTCGGGGAGAGGACGAAGAATGGCCCTGCGACCAGCACGGCCGTGACCAGGACGATGACCGGTTCAACCCACCGTCTTCTGCGGAGATAGTAGACCAAGAGGCACGGCAGGATCAGGAGGCTGAACTGCACGGTGGCCAGAGCAACCCCGAATGAGACCGCGCCCGTGACGCTCCGTCCCCTGGACTCGAGGACGAAGAAGGCCGCAATGAAGGCCATCGCAATGACCGAGGCGTTGAGGAAGACGGTCGAGAACAGGATCACAAAAGGGAGGAACAGGTAGATGAACGCGGCGGCCAGGCGCCATCTGCCTCCGTAGAGATAGAGGCACGCGCCCACCATCAGGTCCGCCGCGACGAGTCCGAGACGCACGTCGCCGGCCAGATAGAATGGGGCGAGATAGAGCAGGGTCGCGGGCAGGTAGGTGAACACCTGGTGCGCGCCGGGGGTCAGGAGCGCGGACGGGATGCTCGTGTAGGTGTGGATGTAGGGATTCCCTCCGGTGAGAAGCGTCCGGACTCCCTCGGTGAGGAAATAGTACACATCGGACATCGGAGGGATATCCACAGCGACGAGCACGCGCACGACGACAGCCGCAGCGACCATCAGCGGGAGGGCACAGCGCCTGACCAGGCGTGGAGAGGCCGACTCCGGGGGGGCATCATTCTGACTCTTCACCTTGTGCGAGCGCCTGACGGCCGTGCAGGACGCGACCCCCGAGATAAGCTGGTCGCGTGGGGCTTCCGGGGGTCGGACAACACCTTAAATCACATTCCGGGCGAGGTCGGGAAGAATGGACATCGAGGAGAAGGTCGGTCTCGTAATGAGGCCGCCCACCGAAGAAGTGGTCACGGAGGAGGCGCTCCGGGAGCTGCTGGGACGCGAGCCGCATCCAAAGCACTACATCGGCCTGGAGGTCTCGGGCCTGCTCCACCTAGGCTCTCTTGTCGTCCTCGGCTTCAAGATTAACGACTTTATGAAGGCGGGGATAAGGTGCAAGGTGTACCTGGCCGACTGGCATAGCTACATCAACAACAAGTGGGGAGGTGACTGGGACAAGATACGGCAGGTCGCCCGGGACTACTATGCCGATGCGTTCACCTTCTTCTGCCCGGGTGTGGATGTCGCGTACGGGAGCGAGCTGTATCACGACAATGACAACTACTGGAGGGACATGATAGTCTTCTCCAAGCAGATAACTCTGGCAAGAGACACCCGGTGTCTCACGATCATGGGCCGCACGACCAAGGACAAGCTCGACGTGGCGCAGTACATCTATCCGCCCATGCAGGCGACCGATATCCGAGCCATGGACCTAGACATCGTCCACGCCGGGCTCGACCAGCGGAAGGTCCACATGCTCGCCCGCGAGGTCTTCCCCGCCCTCGGATGGAAGGTTCCGGTCGCGGTCCACCACCACCTGCTGGCGGGTTTGGAGGAGCCGAGAGTGACCGGAATGGACGAGAACGCCGCGCTCGACAAGACCATATCGAGCAAGATGAGCAAGTCAAAGCCGGACTCTGCCATCTTCATCCACGACAGCGAGCTGGAAATTCTCAGGAAGATAGGGAAGGCCTGGTGTCCCGAGAAGGTCGTGCAGGGGAATCCCATCCTCGAATACGCAAGGTACATCGTCTTCCACGAGACGAGCACGCTGACGGTAGAGAGGCCGGACAAGTACGGGGGGAATGCGACCTTCAGCGGCTACGCCGAGCTCGAGAAGGCGTACTCCGAAGGAAGGCTGCACCCCAACGACCTCAAAAAATCGGTGGCCAGGGAACTCGGGACGATCCTGACCCCTGTGAGGAAGCACTTCGAGGGACGAAAGATAATTCAGGAGCTGCTGGCAGGGTGACGGCCTAGACGATGAACTTCATCCCGATAAACAAGCCCGTCATCGGCGAGGCCGAGAAGAAGGCGGTCCTGTCAGTCCTCGACTCCGGGATGCTCACCGACGCGAGCTACGCGGGCGGAAAGCGCG
>CAZAMW010000108.1:0-5423 GCA_964486265.1 uncultured Nitrosopumilales archaeon
CGTCACGGCGATGGACGTCTGTATCGAGCGCAGGGTGGATTTCATAATCATCGGCGGGGACCTGTTTGACTCCAACATACCGAACATGGCCCTGGCCAACCAGGCCGTCAGGAAGATGAAGGAGGTCAGGGACAGGGGCATCCCGATTTATGTCGTGTACGGCAGTCACGACTTCAGTCCGACACAGACCTCGGTCGTCGACATGCTGGAGAGCGCCGGACTGTTCAGGAACGTGTCGAAGGGGGTGTTGATGGACGGCAAGCTCGAGCTGGAAGTGTTCCGGGACGAAAAGACCGGGGCGAAGCTGTGCGGGATCTCCGGCAGAAGGCTCGGGATAGAGGCCGATGCGTTCGCGTCCCTCGACAGGAGTCTCCTGGAGAGGATGACAGGTTTCAGGATATTCGTGTTCCACGGGTCGGTCGTCGAGCTAGCCCCGGACATCATGAAAGCGGGGTCGGTACCGCTCTCGGACTTCCCGCGCGGGTTCTCGTACTACGCGGGCGGCCATCTGCACGACAGGACGCTGGAGCAGAGGCCGGACATGGTGGTGGCCTATCCCGGCGCGCTCTTCGCGGGCGGGGACTACCAGGACCTCGAGAAGGGCGCCAAAGGCATGGCAAGGGGGTTCTTCGTCGTAAGTTGTGGTGACAAGGTGGAGAAGGTAGATTTCGTCCCTGTGAAGGTCTGCGACTGGCAACTTGTCGAGTGCGACGTCAGCTCGAAGACCTCGGTTCAGGCGCGAGACCGGCTGCTGCAGCTGGCCAGGGAGACAGAAGTGTCGGGCCGCGTGGTCTTGTTCAGGGTGTCCGGCGAGATGACGGTTGGAAGGACATCCGACATCGATTTCATAGAGATAAGACGCATCCTGAAGGAGCGAGGAGCTGTCGAGACCCTCCTCAACTACAACAAGCTGAGCTCCAAGGAGTATGCGGTGCAGAGCCCGGTCTCCGACAACCCCGCGCAGATAGAAGAGAAGCTTTTCCGGGAGAGGATTGCGACGACCACGTTCCAGCAGAAGCGCCTCGCCGGAGAGCAGGGCGTGACGACGTCCAAGGCGGTGCTGCGGGTGCTGAGGGACACCCGGAAGGATGATGAGGTCAAGGACGACTACGATTCCAGGCTGCTCAGAGGAGTTGTCAACGCGCTGGACGCCGACGAGGCCTTCGAATGATCCTCAGGTCCATCACGCTGGAGAACATCAGGAGCTATCGGGAAGCGACAACCATAGACCTCCTGCCGGGCACGACCCTGTTCGAAGGCGACGTCGCATCGGGAAAGTCCACCATCCTGTCCGCCGTCGAGTTCGCCCTTTTCGGGCTGGGGGACCTGAACGGCTCCTTCCTCCTGAGGAACGGCTCCGCTGAGGGCCGCGTGGTGCTGGCGTTCGAGGTGGAAGGCAAGGAGTACCGCGTCCACAGGTCTCTCGTCAAGAAGGGAGAGAACGTGCGTTCCGGGGATTCGTACTTCGAGAGCAACGGCGAGAAGGAAAAGCTGGCTACGAAGGAGCTCAAGGACAGAGTGCTTCAGCTCCTCAAGTTCAACGAACCGCCCAACCCAAAGTCCCAGAGCGTCGTCTATCGGTACGCTATCTTCACCCCGCAGGAGATGATGCGGGACATCATCGAGAGGGACCCGGGCACGAGGCTGGAGACGCTGAGAAAGGCGTACGGCATCGAGCAGTACAGGACGGCGGCACAGAACACAAAATCTGCGTCGAACGAGTTCAGGATGAGAATCGCAGGCATCAAGGGGAGGATAGGCAACCTTGAGAACGATCGCACGGAGCTGACCAAGCTGCTGTCGAGTATCGGGAACCTCAGGACGCGCCTAGCTGAGGCGAAGAAGAAGGAAGAGATGCTTCGCCGGGACCTCGACGACAAGAGAGTTGTCAGAGAGGAATTCGAGGGTAAGAAGGCAGAGATAGGAAAGGCCCAGGAAAGGATCCCGCTGCTCTCAAAGTCGCTGCGAGAGAAGGAAGAACTCCACAAGGTGGCCCTGAAGGAGAGCGAGCTGGCCGGTAGGAGAATCGTTCAGCTGGAGATGGACATATCGCGTCTCGAGTCTGTGATGACCCCATCGGCCAAGAGTATGAAGGAGCTGGAGGACGAATCGCAGGGGCTCGACCGGTCGATATTAGACGGAAGGGACAAGATATCCAAACTCTCCGAGAGGCTGGAGAACTTCGAGGAGATACTGGAGAAGGGGGTGTGCCCCATCTGCGAGCGCGAATATGAGGCCGACCGCGTGAGCGAGAGGAAGCATCACTTAGAAGGGGAGCTCTACGTGATGAGCGAGCGGGTCTCAGGAAGGGAGAAGGAGAAGGAAGCGGTCAAGAGGGCCATCAAGGGACTCGAGGAGTTCCTGGAAGCGCAGAGAAACCTGAAGCCGCTCAAAGAGAGCCTCTCCGACTGGAAGCAGAGAGCGGCGGACGGGGCGACCCGCGCCGCCAGGCTGGAAGTGGAGATAACGGAGCTGAACGAGCAGTTCCGCAAAGCCAACAAAGAGAGCGAGCCGCTCCAGAAGATCCTGACGGAGATTGTGAAGCTCGACGACGCGATAGCGCAGACAGAGAAGAAACACGCATCGGAGGAGAGGGCCATCGGCGGGATCGAGAAGGAGGTCGAGACCTCCAGCGCAGAAGCGGAGAGGCGAGCCAGGGACATCAAGGGGAGAGAGGACCTCCTGAAGAAACAGGTCCAGCTGGAAGAGGACCGCGTGTGGCTGCTGGACTACTTTGCCCCTACAATAGAGCTAATCGAGAGCCAGACGTTCGCCAACCGCAACCAGAGGTTCAACAACCAGTTCCAGAGGTGGTTCCAGATACTGGTGGACGACCCAGACCTGAGGGTCAGGGTCAAGGAGGACTTCTCCCCGGTCATCGAAAGGGAAGGATACGAACAGGACTACGGGCAGCTCAGCGGAGGTGAACGCACCAGCGTGGCGCTGGCCTACAGGCTGGCGCTCAACACGACGGTCCAGGAGACTGCCCTCGGGCAGGAGCCGAACCTGCTCATCCTGGACGAACCCACGGACGGCTTCAGCAAGGAACAGCTGGCCAAGTTCGGGGACATACTCACCGAGCTGAAGTGCCCCCAGGTGATACTCGTCTCGCACGAGAGGGAGCTTGAGAACCTCGCCGACACCGTGTACAGGATAGAGAAGGCCGACGGTGTCTCGACGGTCTCCGTCGTGCAGCCCTACCAAAAGTGACTTTAACCCCGAGGTCGGAATCGAGAGACGGCTTGCCTCGAAGGATAACCTGGCTCTCCAATGTGATGGCCAGCGAGGCAATCGGGCTCGAGGACAGGGTCGCCAGGTCCATCGAGGTGACCGAGAGTCCGCCGGCGTGGATGTGCCTCTCGTGCAGGGGAGCGAAGCTGTTGTGCGGAAAACCACGCTGTCCAATCATCGTCAAGGCTCAATCCATGGCACGCGTAGGGGAACCGGCCTTCAGCGACCAGATTGTGGGCTCCTCGCCGCCGGGCGTCTTCGTGGGACGCTACGGCTATCCGAAGGTCTCGATCGGGCCTATGGTGCCACCCGTGCACGGAGATACGACCGTGCTCGACACGCCGGAGAGCTGGCTCGGGGAGCCGATAGAGACAATAGTGGACTACAGGTATTCGCTCGTCAGAGGAAACATGCGCGCGCGGGTTGAGGACGCCGCGAGCCCGACCAACACCATGCAGAAACTGCAGGAGCTCTCGATGGCGGCTAGACCCGTCGAGACGGAGCTGCGCCTGTCGAAGGCCCCGAGGAAATCGCTTGCGCTGAGCGAGGATAGCCAGCCCTTCGGGCCATCGGCTCCGATGGAGAGGTTCACCACCTCGAATGTATCGGTGGACAAGAAGATCGAGAAGGCGTACTACGACAGAGACCTCCTGGCGTCCGATGCGGTCTTCTCGCTCTATGAGGACGGCATACTGGTCACCCGGCTGCAGCGCGCCCTTAGCATAGGGATGTTCGGAGAAGGCGTCCGACGGCGCTTCGTGCCCACGAGATGGAGCATCACCGCGGTCGACAGCGGCATAAGCCAGCGGCTGGTCCAGACCGTGAAGGACTTCCCGACCATCGACGAGTACAGGGTGTACAGCTACAGCGTCTACGACAACCAGTACGTGGCAATCCTGCTGCCTGAGCAGTGGAGGTTCGAGTGGATAGAGGCGTGGTTCCCCAACACGACCTGGAACCAGTACACCACGACGCCCTACATGATAGGCGACTACGAGGAGTACTTTGGCAGGAAGACCTACGCGAAGGTTGGAGGCTGCTACTATTCCACCAGACTGGCGGTGGCCGAGAAACTGAGGCGTGAGAGGAAGCAGGCGGCGGCGATCGTCCTGAGAGAGACCTACCCGGGGTACCTGATGCCGCTGGGCGTCTGGAACGTGAGGGAGAGCATCAGGATGCTGATGAAGCAGACGCCCGAGATGCACGACACGTTCGGCAAGGCCCTTCGTTCGGCGATGAGCAAGATGAAGATCGGCTCCAAGAAGTGGCAAGAGACCTCTGTCCTTGTTGCGAGGGAACTCAGCCAGACCAAGATAACCGCCTACTGAAACTTCATTAGCGCGGAGGTCGCGCCCGGTCCGGATGACGAGACGCATCTACTGGGAGGACATGTATGCGCGCGAGTTCGACGCCAGGGTCACTTCTGTAGAGGGAGACAGGGTGGTCCTGGACCAGACAGCGTTCTATCCAAGGGGTGGCGGTCTCGTCTCGGACGTCGGGAAGCTCGGCGGGGCCAATGTAAGGGAGACCGTCAAGGAAGGCGAAGAAGTCTACCACGTAGTGGACGACCCCGCCGTCTTCAAGGTGGGAGACTCGGTCCGTGGCACGATAGACTGGGAAAGAAGGTACAAGGTCATGAAGATGCACACCACGGCACACATCCTCTGTGCGATCGTGAACAGGGAGACGGGTGCGCTGATCACTGGGAACCAGATTAATCCCGACGAGTCGCGGATAGACTTCAACCTGGACCAGTTCGACCGCGAGAAGCTCACTGATTATGTGGCCGCAGCGAACGCCGTCGTGACCAGGGGGGTCGACGTCAGGACCTACTTTATGAAGAGGGAGGAGGCCCTCGCCACGCCTGGTCTCGTCAAGCTCGCTAACGCTCTACCTCCGACCGTGGCGGAGCTTAGGATAGTTCAGATAGGAGACGTAGACACGCAGGCCGACGGAGGCGTGCACGTCGCCAACACCCGCGAGATAGGCGAGATTGTCATCGACAGGACAGAGAACAAGGGGAAGGCCAACAGGCGCGTGTACTTCTCTCTCAGATGAGCGTCACCCGGTAAGGTACAGCAGGACGGCTACACCGCTTATCAGCAGAGTCATGCCCGCCACGTGGTTGGCTTCGGGCCTCTCCTTGAGGAAGTACATGGCGAGGAAGACGGTGACGGCTGCTGATATCCCCC
>CAZAMW010000109.1:0-4984 GCA_964486265.1 uncultured Nitrosopumilales archaeon
CTCCCCTCCTTCGCTCTTGGGCTTTGCCTCGTTCCTGAGTCAGGACTCTGCCCGTGTACATCCGAGGGAAGTAGCGCTGCATCCAGGAACCCTCTAGGAGTAGCCTCCGGTAGAACCCGATCCCCAAAATGACGTGGGCCGAGAGCGCGTCTCTCGCGAAGAGGCTATCTTTTTTCTCTCCAAACTCCACCCTCGCCTTTTCCTCGTCGATGACGTAGCTGAAGCAGAACGATGGGCAGTTCCGCGTGAGCCTGTGGAGTCGCGCCAGGAGCAGAGCCTTGAGCATGAAGACCCACAGCGAGTCCTTCCTGGTCGCACAGAAGATGTCGATGTCGTCACCCAACCTCGCACTCTTGTAGGAGTTGCCGCCCGCTACTGCGAGCGTTTTGACGCGATGACCTCCGCACAGCTCTGCTAACTCGCTCGCGGCAATCACGTTACTCCTCGCCCTCTCCCTGTTCTTCGCTTCGGCGCCGGCCAACCCTCGAAGGGGGGACGAGCCAGAGCCTTCTATCACGTAGCCAGACTCGACCCAGTACCGGGAACTGAGCTCTTGATTCGAAAACCATGCCGCCTCGAACTCCTCGTCAGTCGCGTCTGCCGACGTGAGCTCGGCCAACTCGCTGAGCGTCAGGAGGCTCTTGTTCATTCGGGCGACTTCGCAGTAGAAGCGAATCTCCGATACGCCCTCGTCACCTATCTTGAAGTTCCGCTGCTCAGTCTGCATACCGATCCCAGACCGCGTGCCTCCGTTGATTCGAGGATGAGTCCTTCACTGCGCCAATGAACGAAATGAACTCAAGCACCACAGCGAAGGGTAGCGCCAGGGCAAGCCTCGGATGTCCTGCTATGGTCTTCACGACTGCCCTGAACCCGCGTCTAGGGGAAAAGACCATCAGAGATTCAGCGGTCATCGGTACGCGGCCCACCATCCTCCAGATCTGGATGTGCCCGTACAGTACTCTGCGTCTCTGCCTGACTATCTCGATGGACGCTGACGGAACGTCGACCTTTACGACCGCGCTTTCAAGCGTCTTTACTGAGAAACCTTTGGCTCGCATCCTGCCACCGATGTATGCCCCGTCGTTGACCACGTGCGGCGGAAGGTCATCGAGGGCGCGGAGCCGGACGACCATGAGCTCGTCGGTCCCGTGATTGCTCAGCGACGTTCCGTTCAGTTCGTTGGTGCACATGTTGTGCGCCCCCCACATCAGCTCCAAGACGCGCGAAGCGACCCCTCTTCCCGTCGCTATCAACGGGAAACCGGAGACCATCGCCACCCGGACGTCTTTGCCGATGGACCTCAGTAGCCTGGAGATTGAGCCGCGCGAGGGAACCGCGTCGCCGTTTGCGAACACAAGATACTCGCCGATGGCCTCTGCGATTATGCGATTTATCGCGCTTGCCTTTCCCCGTCTTGCATCCTCTTCAGCGAGCACGAGCCTGGGGTCACGATCGTGCATGCGCCGGAGACGTTCGAGGGCCCTCGGGCTGCAAGCGCTCGCGACCACGATTATCTTCTCAAGACGGAAACCGCTGGGGTAGCGTTCGCCCTCTATCGCATCGATGAGCTCCACAAGCGTGGACGGCTCTCCGGTGGCGCAGACGCCGATGCTGAATCCGACAGCATTCTCCTGTCGAGCCTCGTTGAGGTCTGGACCTCGGGGATTACGTAGAGCCAAGCCGACCCGTGGCGCGCTCGGACATGGAATTCTCTGATAAGCGTTACTCCATATTTGCCTTGTTTTGATTTGGAAGAACCATTATATCGCATCAAGGAAGCGTTCGTGAAGATTCTTCGGAGTCTTTTGAATGGTATCGAACACAACGCGCGGCTTCCTAGTCGGTCTGGGAGGGGGAGCTCTCGCGATCGCCATCTCGTACGTGGTCAGGATCTTCCTCGGTGGTGTCTTCCTGCCCGAGCTCGCCGCCCAGACTCTCTTCACTCTCACGCCGGGTGCAATCGAGTCTCAGGCGGTAGAGTCGCTCCAGAGCCTCGCAAAGTACTCGGCATTTGCAGGGGGATTGATAGTCAACCTCTTGCTGTACGGCGCCTTCGGCGCATTGCTCTACCGGTCCAAGAGCATCTCTCAGGAGGGAGGCAGGCTCGAACGCTTCGTCTCGTTCACCCTCCTGCCCTACATCATACTCGCGACGATGGGGGTACTGCTTCTCTTTACGACAGCGATCCAGTCTTCCCCCGTGAGCCTGCCGGTCCTTCTGCTCTCGCTCGGGCCACCGCAGTTGGCCTTCGGCGCGACGCTCATTTGGTTCAACTCAGTCGGACCGACCAAGCCCACCGAGCTCTGTGAGGTGACGAAGCCTCCGAAGGGCAAGAAGAAGTTCGACAGGCGGAGGAGGCTGTTCATCCAGGCGGGAGTGGCGTCGGCGGTCGGGGCGGCTATTCTCGTCTATGGTGTGGGCTTCCTCCTGAACCCCGCGAATCCAGCGGGCGTGACACCAGCGACTCCTTCGGCCCTGTTCGCGCAGAACGTGACCACAAACGGCAACTTCTACAGGGTGGATGTCAACATATTCGCTCCCACTGTGGACGGGTCCAGCTGGCGCCTGCAGGTGTCTGGGCTAGTCGACACCCCTCTGACTCTGACCCTGGACCAACTCCAACGGATGTCGTTCTACGACCAGTACAACACTCTCGAATGCGTGAGCAACACGATAGGAGGCGACCTGATAAGCACCGCCCAGTGGAGAGGGGTCCGGCTCAAGGACGTACTCAACGAGGCAGGTCTGCAGCCATCGGCTGACTACGTAGTCTTCAGAGCGGTCGACGGTTACGACGTGGCGATACCACTGGAGAGGGCCATGCTGGATGGGACGCTTCTTGCATTCGAGATGAACGGCGAGCCGCTACCCACTGAGCACGGATATCCGCTCAGGGCCATAGTCCCCGGCCTGTACGGCATGATGAACGCAAAGTGGATTACGAGTATCGAAGCGGTGAGCGGCCCCTACCAGGGCTACTGGCAGGTCAGGGGATGGACCAGCAACGCCGAGTACCAGACGGGGTCGGAGATAGTTATCCCGGGCGACGCGCAGGTCACCCAGAGGTTCGGGATCGATGGTTCGAGCAACTTACCCTTCGGCACCACCCCGATAGCGGGGATAGCCTACGCCGGTGACCGCGGGGTTTCCAAGGTGGAGGTGAGCACCGACGGAGGGAACACCTGGATTCAGGCGTCCACCACACAACCCCTCTCCGCGTACACGTGGGTCTTCTGGTCGACCCAGTGGAACCCGCCGGCAACGGGGTCCTACAAGCTCATGGTCCGAGCGACCGACGGGACAGGCGCGGTCCAGACCGCAGTGGTGACGAACCCGTTCCCCGATGGGGCGACTGGATATCATGTCGTGGACATCTCGGTCGTCGGCTCCCGGGCTAGCGCGTCTTCGTAGGCTAAGGTATCCAGAGAACAGGAGGTTTCATTAGTGGGGATTTTATTCCTTCGGTAGGATGATGGGCCATGGCTTCCCTCGAGCAGTTCCTTGCGAAGGTCACGGTCGAGGCTGACGACGGACGCTTCGCGCATCTCTTCTCCGATGCCATCTCACGGATCCCACCGGACGTCCGCCCTCCGGTCTCCCTTGTCAGCGTGAGGCTGCGGAGGACGGGCCGGATGAAGGGCCTCGCCGGCCTGACCCGATGGTCGGAATACGCCAATCGCAGGGGCCCGTCCGGAGGGGCGGGAGTACAGACGATCACCTACTACTCTTCGCTTCTCGACCGTCTCTCCGATGAGGCCTACGTCGCAATCCTGGTTCACGAGCTGGCGCACGCGTGGCTGAACGAGCACGTCGCCCCCATCCAGTCTCCCGAGAGGGAGCGGGAAGCCGATGACCTTGTAGCGAGGTGGGGTTTTCAGCTCGAACTTGGGCAGCTCAACCGCGAAGCCGAAGCAATCGGCGGGTCGGTCTACTGAATCAGCGGAGCGACCGTCGCTTCATGAATGCCGGACCGTACTTCTCGGCGAGGACGTTTAGGAGCTCGGTCGTGTGATTCCCTACCATGTGATTGAGCAGCTCGACTATGGCCTCGGCCCTCGCCCCCTGCTCTGCGTCGAAGGCCCTGTCTGCGAAGTCTGCACAGATCTCGCACTCAGAGATGGTCTTCGCCTCTATCATGTTCCTCAGCACCTCGAGTTCCCTGTCGAAGTGACGACTGAGCATACCGAGCCTCTCGTCAGGGTCCAACGTCCCTAGGAGCTTCAGTCTCTCTTCGTGCGTCAGAGTAGGTGACATGGCGCAGAGGTCTGAGAGCTCTGACGCGCTCTTCGCGTTTGCGAGCATGGACGTCACCTCGGCGGGGATGTCGGGAATGAGCTCCCTGAACTCGTCGAGCTGGGAGTGAACGCGCTTTATCGTCGACGCCCCGTCCTTGCGTGAACCCTCGGTCTCGTCGAGCTTTTCGACTTTAACCAGAGGACCCGAGCCGAGGCCCTCGGGGCTGCTCACCCTGACCCTCCAGAGACCCTTGAGGTCCACGCGGAGTCCGTTGGTCACTCGCTGCGTGTTCACCACCAAGGTGAGGACGCCTATTCCATGCTTCTCTCTCTCAAAATCGGTGGGAATGAACGCTACCAACCGGTTCTCCTGAAGCGCGTGAGAGACAGCGTCCTTACCCTGCTCCTCTCCCAAGGTGAGAGATACCTGCATCTTTGGAAAGAGGACGATGTCACGGGAGAAGAATGCGGGCACCTGCTCGTCTTTGTCGGTAGAAGTGACACTCTCAGCCACGTCGGAAACGTTTGTGGAGTGCTCCAGGCGATATTTCAACCTGTCCACTGGTTCTTCCACTGCGTCGCGCTTCGCTCATCCTTAAGAGAAGGCACGCGGGCGCTTCGCTGGATGGAAGTTACCTCGCCCGAGCTCGAGGAGCTTAGGTACGGCATTCGGAGGTATCTCTCGGTCAAGATGTCCTATGCGCCACAGTTCTCTCCGGACGGCAAGAGGCTGGCGTACCTCTCGG
>CAZAMW010000109.1:4994-5399 GCA_964486265.1 uncultured Nitrosopumilales archaeon
CTGGAGGAGGGCGCTTGGCCACAACAGCTGTCGCTCGGCCAGGAGAGGGTTGGCTTCCTCAGCTACGCCAAGAAGAACGACATGATAGCCTATGGGGTCGACTCTGGGGGCAACGAGAAGTACCAGATCCGGGTGATCGAGGACGGCGGAGAGAGGACGGGCATGGTCACCGACGACCCTGAGACCATCCATGGATTGGGGGACTGGTCTCCTGACGACCGCTCGGTCTGTTACTCCTCGAACGCGCGCAGCAGGTCTTTCTTCGACATTTACGTCCACTCCCTCGACACCGGAAACCCGCAGCTGGTCTATCAGCAGGATGGGAACAACTTTCCCGTCTCCTGGTCGCCGGATGGCTCCACAATCATGTTCGAACGAGCTCACGCGCCGTTCAACCAGGACCTC
>CAZAMW010000110.1:0-1326 GCA_964486265.1 uncultured Nitrosopumilales archaeon
CATTCCGATTTTCAACCGAGCGTCGAGTTTTGAGAAAGCATCAACAAAAGCGAAATCAACAAGAGTCAAAGCAAACTAACGCTTCCCATTCTCATCCCCATCCAGGCGGTCGCCCAAGAATTGAAGGTCAGGGTCGGGCCGCTCACCAGCCCGGAGATCGTCAAGGTGGTGGACGGGGCTGACCAGGTGGACAGCCGGCTCAACCTGATCAAGGGAGGCGGCGGGGCACTGTTCAGGGAGAAGGTACTCATCGACAACACCAAGAGGACGGCGATAATAGTCGACCAGAGGAAGCTGGCCACGAAGCTCTGCTCGGGGGACGTTAGGGTGCCGGTGGAGGCCCACCCCTTCGCCAGGGTCCCCGTCGCGGAGGGCCTGCTCTCCCTGGGCGGCGAGCCGCGTCTGAGGCTGGGCGAGAGAGGGTTCCCGTTCTACACGGAGAATGGCAACCTGATCTTCGACACGCTGTTCAAGCCGGTCGCAAGGCCGGAGGTCCTCGAGAGGGAGATCAAGGCGATCGCGGGTGTCATCGAGTCGGGCATATTCACGCCGAGGCCCATAGATGTCTTCGTGGTCAAGGACGATGGAACCTACGAAACACGCAGGAAATCCTCGTAGTTGAGGACAAATTTATAACTGGGACGGAAAAGGCGCTCAAAGGACACCTAATTGGTTCATGAAGTCGATTACAAGACAAAGGCCATAGACCCGAACTTCCTGCAGAAGCCCGACGAGTTCCCGGAGACCGGAGAGCACGTCGCGCACAAGGTTAGGGCGTCCGGCAAGGACAGAATCGACGCTGACGGAAAACCATATCCGACGAAGAACGGCATCCACGGGACAGCGGTCGCCGTCGACTTTGAAGCGTGCATCGCAGATGGCGTCTGCATGGATGTCTGCCCGGTTTTCGTGTTCGAGTGGCTCCTCAACCCCGGTCAGTCAGGTACAGGGAAGGAGAAGATCGTGGCTCCGGCTACTCCGGAGTGGGACCAGTACAGGACCGACAAGTCCGACCCGACGAGAGAGGCGGACTGCATATTCTGCATGGCGTGCGAGACCAGCTGTCCTACGCAGGCTATCAAGATCACACAGCCTTAACCAGCGACCTCCCCAAGAATCCTGCCGGTCGCAGCGGGCAGTAGGAATCAGTGGGCCGAGGCTGTGGCGGCTTGTCGCTCCTTCGAGGCGCCGGACCTGAAAGTGTAGTTCTTGCTCGTAAGGCTGAGCGCTATCACGACGGCCGTAAGGGCGAGCCCTATAGCGAAGACTGTGTTGAACGCGGCTGCTGTCGGGAGGTGGGTCCCCGGCACCGGATGACCCTGGATG
>CAZAMW010000110.1:1336-5398 GCA_964486265.1 uncultured Nitrosopumilales archaeon
TGGCGACCACGGGCCCTATCGCGCCTCCGAGGGTCCTCAGCATGGTGTTGATGCCCAACCCGACGGCAATCGTCTCGCGCGGGAGGGAGACGGAGATCATGTTGACGATGGGTATTATGGTGCAGACGATGCCGATCAGGGCGAAGACCAGGTCCAGCGTGAGGTCGAGGGTCGTCCCCCTGTTCACAATGAACAGGCTGAGCCCAGCTATCATAGCCAGCCCTCCGACGACGAGCATCGGCTTGGGGCCGACCCGGGTCACCATCCTCCCGGCGAGAGGTCCTGCCACGAGCATGGCCAGGGTTGCGGGCGCCATCGTCAGCCCGGTCGCGATTATCCCCAGGTTGAGTCCGAATCCCACCGGCAGTTCTGCGTAGTAGACTATGGAGAAGAAGAGCAGGAACATGACGATCCCCGAGACAATCCCGATGAGGTTGGCCACGAAGACGTTCCTTATCCTCAGCAGGTCCAGCCGCATCAGCGGCTCCTGTCTGCTCCTCTCGAAGACGAAGAAGAAGACGGTCAGCAGCAGTCCAGGGACCAAGAAGGCGACCTCCTCGTAGCTGAGCCAGCCCATTGACGGCCCCTCCGTCGCGTAGACGAGAAGCAGCGTGACACCCGACATCAGTATCAAGGCGCCCAAATAGTCGACCTTGCGCTTCGCCCCGGGGGAGTCGCGTCTTATGACTCTCAGGACGAGCGCGAAGAGGACGATGCTCAGCACGAAGGCGCTGTGAAACGCGTACTGCCAGCCCAGGTCCTGGACCACGTAAGAGCCGACTATCAGCCCCAGCGCGGCGCCTATGGCGAAGGTCCCGCTGATGATCCCCTGGGCAGCGGCGATCCTCTCTCTGGGAAAGGTATCGGTGATTATGGCCAGCGCGAGCGGGACGATGGCGAAGCCGACGCCCTGGACCGCACGTGCAAACAGCAGGAAGTATATCGAAGGGGAGAACCCGGCGATCCCGACGCCGAAGGTATAGAAACTGAGCGAGACGAGGACCATCCTCTTCTTGCCGTAGGTGTCCCCAAGCTTGCCGAAAAGCGGGGCGACGGCGCTCCCGACGATGAGGAACGCAGACGTGATCCACGAGGCGATGGTCGCCGTGGTCGAGAAGTCGGCCTGAATCTTCGGCACGCCGGGTATCACCATCGTCTCGACGTAGTTGACGAGGAGCGCGACGGCGGTGACGGTTAGGAGCACGCGGGTCGGATACCCCTTATCCTTGGAAGCGTTACTCGCCGGCAGCGCGGCAGGACCTGCTGGAATAGGAGAGACGGGGCCGCCCCGAGCGGTCATTGCGGGGCCACTCGTCGACCGAGATTTAACTCAACCTGAGGACAGCTACGGCTCAGCGCCAGGGCCACGGGGGGTCGGCCCTTCTCGAGACGTTACCGGGATACGAGGAGCCGCCCTCAGCGAGCTCGATCCCGCACTCCGGGCAGACCGGCTTCTTGAACAGCCAGCCGACCTTCTTCTTGCAGCACCGCTCGCAGTAGAGACTCCTGCACCGGTGGCACTGCCATGGCGTAGGGTTCCGAAAGCCTCCGACCGCCCTGCGGCATCTTGTGCAGTACCCGCGTATCATCCGGAAAGAACACGCCGGCAGAGTATAAGCGGCCACCCCGGTCACCCGGGAAACTCGTCACTCTCAGAAAGGGATTTAACTCCAACCTCGAGGCGTTCGTTCAGACCTTGTCGGAAGACTCCGAGCTGGAGCGTATCAACGCGCGCAAGTTGGTGGACCTGAAGAGGCGGATCGAGCTAGCCTCGGCTCCAAAGCCGGAGAAGCCGGTTGAGAAGAGCGGCAGGGAGGTCCTTCTCTCCAGGCTGTACGACAGGGGGGACGAGGTCCTCGACGCGGCCTACGCACACTACCCGAAGGAGGTGCCCATCGTCGTCGACCAGCTCGCGAAGTTCCTGAAGCAGAATCCCAAGACTGAGATGATCAGTGGAGGAGAGCTCCTGGAGATATTCAGGGCCATCGGCCTGAGGTTCAGCCTGAAGACCTCCATCAAGGTCCAGGAGAGGGGCAAGTTTGTGGACCTAGCCGACAAGTTCAAGCTGAAGAAGGAGGAAGATGAGACGTCTTGAGCACCGCAGGCATCACGACCTCCGAGATCTTCGAACCCAGCCCGAAGGAACCGATCCTTGTCTGCGGCATGCCGGGGAGCGGCTACGTGGGGAAGCTGGCGGTCGACCATCTGATCGAGGCCTTCAGGGGAAGGAAGTTCGCTGAGGCGTACTCGGCCGAGTTTCCGCCGAACGCGAACGTGGGCGAGGACGGCGTCGTCAAGCAAATCAGGGGGGAGTTCTACGTTTGCGAAACCGGACAGCGGGCGGACCTCCTCGTGTTCACGGCAGACGCTCAGCCGGCCACGACCGACGGCGAGTACGAGCTGTCGCGGTGGGTGCTCGACTGTGCCAAGAAGCACGGAGTGAAGCTGGTCTTCTCCCTGGCAGCCTACATCACTGGGACGTTCACGGCCGAGCAGAGAGTCTTCGGTGCGGCTACCTCGCGCGAGCTCGCCGCTAGGATGAACGAAGATGGCGTCAAGCTCATGAAGGAAGGCGCTATCAGTGGGATGAACGGCATCGTAACTGGGATGGCGAAGCTCTACGGGATGGAGGGCGCATGCCTCCTAGGGGAGACCTCGGGATACCTCGTCGACCCGGTGGCTTCGGAGGCCGTGCTGGACTCGCTTTCGCGGGCTCTGAAGCTCGAGATCGACCTAGCCAGTCTTAGGGACAAGGCAAGGGAGGCGAAGCAGGTGATGGGACAGATCCAGCGTATGACCGAGCAGGAGAGCGGCCCGCGCCAGAACCAGACGGGACAACCAGGCTACATCGGCTAGCCCTTGATGTTGCCCAGCGGTTTCAGCGCCGCGACCTTCTTCGATATCCCGGCTCTGTCCATGGTGTCGACGACCTCGGAGATGTCCTTGTAGGCTATTCCCGCCTCCTCCGCCAGGCCCTCGTACGTAGCAGCCTTGACGTAGATCCCTCTCTCCTCCATGCTTCTCTGCAGCTCCTCGCCGCGCACCTGCTTCTTCGCGGCCGTCCTGGACATCGTCCTCCCGGAACCGTGCGCCGTCGAGCCGAACGTCTCGGTCATCGCCTTGGACGTTCCCAGCAGCAGGTATGAGCCGGTCTCCATCGAGCCGCCGATGATAACGGGCTGCCCGATATCGCGGTATGGCAGCGGGATGTCGCGATGACCTGGGCCAAAGCTTCGCGTCGCCCCCTTCCTGTGGACCACCAAGTCCTTGCTGGCGCCGTCGAGCGCGTGCCTCTCGACCTTCGCGATGTTGTGGCACACATCATAGATGATGTGCATGTCGAGCGCCTCGGCGTCCTTCTTGAAGACGGTGTTGAAGGCCTCTCGCACCCTCTGCACGATGACCTGCCTGTTAGCAAACGCCATGTTCGCCGCGCAGACCATCGCGCCGTAGTAGTCGGTCCCCTCCTTGGAGGAGAATGGGGCGCACGATAGCTCCCTGTCTTTGACGGTTATACCGTATCTCTTCATGGCGCCGTCGAAGATGCGGAGGTAGTCGGAGCCGACCTGGTGACCGAAGCCCCTGCTTCCGCAGTGAATCATGATTACCACCTGGTCCTCCTCTACGAGGCCGAAGTGCTTGCCCATCTTTGCATCGAAGAACCGGGCTGGGTCTACCTGCTGAATCTCGAGGTAGTGGTTGCCCGAACCGAGCGTCCCGAGCTGGCTGATCCCACGGCTCGACGCCTGCCTACTCACCTTCGACGGGTCGGCGCCCTTGATGTATCCTCCTTCCTCGACCATGTCGGCGTACTCCTTCCCGCCGTAACCGTTCTCGCCGCACCATCTTACTCCCCAGCGCATGACCTCTTCGAACTGACCCTGGTTGAGACGTACGGCGCCCTTGACACCAACCCCGGCGGGCACCAGTCGGAAGAGGAGGTCGACCAGCTCCTTGATCTTGGGCTTGACGTCCTTGTAGCGGAGGTTGGTGCGGATGAGGCGCATCCCGCAGTTCACATCGAAGCCTATCCCCCCGGGGGATATGACGCCCTTCTCGGGG
>CAZAMW010000111.1:0-5376 GCA_964486265.1 uncultured Nitrosopumilales archaeon
GCGGGAGAGCGGCCCCCTTCCGAGCGTCTTGACCCTCCAGACTGAGTGGTGGTCGATGACGAGGCGTACGCCGCTGGCCCTGCAGTAGAGCAGGCAGGTCAGCGGGCAGAAGACAGGAGGGTTCTGCGCGTAGACGACGTCTGGCTTGGCCCTGGAGAGCAGGAGTAGTGTCTTGAAGAAGAGTACCAGATAGCGCATGGGAGCGAAGTAGCGGGGACCGTACAGGAAGGTGATGCTTACCCGCTCTGCACCGACCTCCTGGGCGAGCTCGTCGGCGCGGAAGCCGAAGGGGCCCCACACGAGGCTGAGAATCTTCAGACGGTCACCCCGGCGCCCTGTCTCCGCATCGAATCCAGCTTCCTTGCGGGTCAGCCTTTATTGATTTTGAATCTCGCGGCGTGACCCCTCGCAACAGTTATTGCCACCTATCGGGGCGCGACTGCAACCAATTGGCCAGGAGTTCAATGAGGCGGGTCTCGGTCGTGGGGCTGGGAAAGCTCGGGCTGACCCTTGCCACGGTACTGGCGGACTCGGGATGCGAAGTACGCGGGATAGAGCTCGATGGGTCGAAGGTGGATGCGGTCAACGAGGGCAGGTCGCCGTTCTACGAGCCCGGTCTGGACGAGCTGATCAGGAAGAACCATACTCGCCTGTCTGCGAGCACCTCATTCGAGGGGCATATCGCCGATACGGAGGCCACGTTCGTGGTCGTGCCGACGCCCAGTCTGGAGTCAGGGGCGTTCTCCACCGACCTGGTCGAGAAGGCGATGAAGAGCGTGGGCAGGGAGCTCGCCAAGAAGAAGGGCTATCACCTGGTGGTCCTGTCGAGCACCGTCGGGCCGGGTTCGATGGACGGCGTCGTCAAGCCGGCGCTCGAGAAGGCCTCCGGCCGCAAGGTCGGCGCTGGCCTGGGCCTCTGCTACAACCCCGAGTTCATCGCGCTCGGGGACGTGATAAGGGGGCTCCGGTCGCCAGACTTCATCCTGGTCGGCGAGTCGGACAGGAAGGCGGGAGACGCGCTCGAGTCGATCCAGAAGGTCGTCTGCACAAACTCCCCGCCCGTGGAGCGGATGGAGTTCGTCAACGCCGAGCTCGCCAAGATCGCGGTGAACTCCTTCGTAACCATGAAGATGAGCTTCGCCAACACGCTGGCGGAGATCAGCGAGAGGCTTCCCGGAGGGGACGTCGACAAGGTCACCTCTGCCATAGGCAGGGACAAGAGGATAGGCGGTGCGTACCTGAGGGGCGCCACCGGGTTTGGCGGGACGTGCCTAACTGAAGGTACGCTCGTGCAGACAGCAGAAGGCCTGAAGGCAATCGAAGAAATCCTTGAAGGCGAGAAGGTGATGGGCCACGACGGACGGTTTCACACAGTCACCAAGACCTTCTCAAGACGATACGATGGGAAGGTCTTCACGATTGTACCAGAAGGAAACCACTCAGTTACCCTAACACCCGAACATCCCGTGCTCAGCAGCCCACGAGTAGCAGATGAAAGAATGTGCCATCTCGACACTCCAGAGAGAATTGGGACGGATGGATACTTGAGGAGCGGGCATGGCCTTCGCTCCATGACTAGGCTGAAACTTCTCCCGATTTCCTGGCGACGAGCAGAGGATGTCAAGCAAGGAGACCTGATGGTTTACCCAGTGCCACTCTTCCCGAAGATTCCGATTCCTATTCTCGACCTTTCCACATACCAGAAAAAAAAGAGGCATTCAGGACTTCCGCCTCAGTTACTTCTGTCTCCTGACGTCGCCCGCTTAATAGGTTACTACCTCGCGGAAGGTTCGACCTGGAAGAATCAGATAGTCTTCAGTCTCCACAAGCGCGAGACCCATCTGGTGGAGGACCTGCAGAAGATAATCGGGAGCCTCGGCTACAAGGTTGGCGTCAAGAAGACAAGCGAGAACGGGATAGCCGTAGCATTCGCGTGTTCACCTCTAGCGAGGGTTCTGCGGGCAACTTTTGGCGGCCGCGCCTCATCCAAGAAGATTCCGAGCGACTGGCTTGGTCTTCCGGAAGAGCTTAGGCTGGAGCTTCTGCGGGGTGTCATGTACGGAGACGGAAGTCCCTCGGACTCGGAGTACACATTCGCCGTAACGTCAAGAGAACTCGCCAACCAAGTCTATCTCATGCTGTTGTCCTTTGGGATAGCCTCCACCTATCGGGTTCACAGGAGATACACTGGGAGGGACGGCGTCTCACACCGCGAAGCGTATTTTGTTCGTGTTCGTCATCGGGGAGAGGCAGAGAAACTGGAGAAGCTCCTTTCGTTGCTTCCGGTTTGCAAGAGAGAGACCGTCGACAAGCGTAGTGTCTGGATTGAAGATGGCTACCTCCATTTCCACGTTCGAAAGAAGGTCGAGTCACAGTACCATGGAAAGGTCTACAACTTAGAAGTGGACCAGGCCAACTCGTATTGCACCCTTGGGGCGTCGCTGCACAACTGTTTTCCGCGCGACAACATCGCGTTCGCACACTACGCCGCAGCCGTCGGCGCGCAGGCCCTGATAGCGGAGGCGACGCACAAGGTCAACCTATCGCAGCCGGGTAGGCTCATCGCGCTGCTGAAGGAGAGAGGCCTCACAGCGAAGACCAAGGTCGGGGTCCTCGGACTCTCGTTCAAGCCCAACACGAACATCGTGGAGCAATCTCAGGCCCTGACGCTCGCCCGGCGTCTGGCTGAAGAGGGGTACGACGTAGCCGTCTATGACCCGGCAGCGCTCGAAGCGGCGCAGACCGTGCTGAAGGGCTCGGTCAGCTATGCGAAGTCCGCGCAGGACCTGGTGCGCGGGGCGGAGCTCGTAGTCCTCGCGACGCCATGGCCCGAGTTCGGCGCCATTCCTGCGAGGCTCTTCGCGGGCAAGGCGGTCTTCGACTGCTGGCGGCTCCTCGGGGAAGGAGTGAGAAAGGCGTCGCGCTACTCGTCGATCGGAACGCCGTAATTTTACACAGACATGACTCAAGGCTTTTAAGAGTACCGAGGGCCTGTCTGCTTCCCAGACATGCGGACAAACCCGAAGCAACTTTCTTTGAACTACGTCAAGGTCGAAAAGGAAATCGTTGCTTTCATCCGGAAGGTCGTCGCAGACTCGGGGGCAAACGGCGCGGTCATCGGTCTGAGTGGCGGCATCGACAGCGCAGTGGTGGGTGCGCTCTGCGTGCGCGCGCTCGGAAAGGAGAACGTGATAGGCATCCTGATGCCCGCCTCGCACACGCCGGAACAGGATACAAAGGACGGGAGAGAGATGGCGAAGAAGTGGGGGATAAGGCTGTACGAGGTGGGCATCGACCCGATCTTCGATGCCTTCATCGCTTCCATGCCCGAGTTCAGGAGCGAGAACAAGATCGCCAAGGCGAACGTGAAGGCAAGAATCCGGATGGTCATCAACTATTTCGTGGCCAACTCTCACGGCATGCTGGTGGCGGGAACCGGCGATAAATCTGAAGACGTTATTGGATTCTTCTGCTATGACGAAGAGACCAGGGTGGTGACGAAGGAGGGGCCCAAGTCGTACAACGAGCTGAGCGAGGGAGACGTTGTCTTCTCGTACGACCGAGAATCGAACCTCGTCGTGGAGTCCAAAGTGGATGGCGTGCATGTGTTCGACCACGACGGGCTCATGGTCCGCTTCACTTCCGACAACCTCGACCTCATGGTCACGCCCAACCACAGGATGCTCGTCAGGTCCTCCTCCAATGGAGAACTTGCTCGCACGCGGGTGGAGTTCAGAACTGCGGAAGAGTGTCTAGAGAGGAAATACACCGTCATACCGGTCCCGCAGGGATGGAGCGGCAAGCCCGGAGTGTCCGCCACGCTGACGCTCCAGTTCAGTCAGCGGCACATCAAGAAGACGGTTGAAGTGACGATCGAGGATGCCCTCTACCTTCTGGGTCTCTTCATTGGAGACGGCTCGGCAACCAGAGGAAAGATGGTCGTGCCGGTTGTTTCGAGCTTGTCTCAGAGGGAGCGCGCCGCCGCTCCTTGTGACTCGAGAGGGCACTTCCTTCAGTTGGCTCCAGGGCAGCGACAGCAGAGTATGAAGACCTACGACACGTATGAGACGGATTTCTCGCTGCCGATGTCATCGAAGGAAGGAGCCAGGGAGAGGCTGGTGCAGATCCTCGAGAAGTACGGGATCGGCTACTCACTCACGCGGAACCTCGTCAGAATTCCATCGAAAGAGGTCTACACGTTCTTCCTGCAATGTGGGCACGGAGCGAAGGACAAGCACATACCGCGATGGGCCCTCGAGTACCCGGCCCACCAGCTTTCTTTCCTACTGCAGGGATTGAAGGATAGCGATGGCAACCACTCGAACCCGACTCAGGTCTACCACACCAGTTCCGGTTCTCTAAAGGACGATTTCGTGGAGCTCTGCGCGAAGCTTGGGAGGTTTCCAACCGTCAGGACAAGGCCGGCGCGTGTCAGCCAATACGGAGGCAAGTCGATAAGGTCGTCGGCGCAGTATGAAATCAGCTACTCGCTCAGGGGAAAGAACTCGAGATGGGTCACCAACTCGAGAGCGAGAAAGGTCCACCATGTAGGCAAGGTCTGGTGTCCTTCGGTGCCACCGCACGAAAATATCCTCGTCGAGAGGAACGGAAGGTATGTCTTCTGCGGCAACACCAAGTATGGAGATGGTGGGGTCGATTTTCTACCGATAGCCCACCTGTACAAGACTCAGGTGAGGGAGCTGGGCGCCCATCTGGGGCTGCCGCAGGGAGTTGTCACCAAGCCGTCGTCGCCCCAGCTCTGGCCGGGCCACAGGGCCGTCGACGAGATCCCGATCGCATACGAGAGCCTCGACCCGGTGCTGGCGGGCCTGTTCGACCAGAAGTTACCGCCCAGCGAGGTCGCCAAGAAGACCGGCGTGGAGATGAAGGTGATCCAGGACGTCATAAAGAGGTACAAGGCCTCCGCGCACAAGCGGAGTTACCCGCCGATGCTCGGCAGCTGGTAGCCTAGGGCATTCCGGCCGCAGCCTGCGGAGCACGCAGTGTCTTGTGCCAAGCTACCGTCTTCTCGAGGCCCTCGTAGAGGTCGACCTTCGGCTCCCAGCCGAGTGACTTCTTCGCCAGGGAGATGTCGAGCGCCCTGCTGAAGGGGCCTTCAGGCTTGGTCTTGTCGAAGACCATCTTGGACTTCAGCCCGGTTATCTTGAATATCATCTGAGCAACATCCCTCATGCTGTAGCGCTTGTCCCACCCGAGGTTTATCGCGGTCCCGTCAGTGACCTTCTCGGCGGCCAGGATCGAACCGTCAGCAATGTCGGTGACGAATGTGAAGCCCCTCTCCTGCTTCCCGCTCCCCCACACCACATACGGGTCGGCGCGGTCGAGGGCCCTCTCGATCAGAGCGGCTATGGCGTG